>JAICUV010000015.1 GCA_025935655.1 Chloroflexota bacterium
CGTGTCGCGTGGCCTCCTTCAGGAGCTGGGCCGCGAGCCCACGGCCGAGGAGATCGCCGAGCGCATGCTCATCACGCCGGACAAGGTCCGCGAGATCGTGAAGGTCTCGCAGGAGCCGGTCTCGCTGGAGACGCCGATCGGCGAGGAGGAGGACTCCCACCTGGGCGACTTCATCGAGGACCGCGGCGCGCTCGCCCCGGCCGAGGCGGCCAGCCACCAGCTGCTCAAGGAGCAGGTCGAGGCGGTGCTGGACTCGCTGACGGGTCGCGAGCGTCGCGTCCTCCAGCTCCGGTTCGGCCTCGAGGACGGGCGCGCGCGCACGCTCGAAGAGGTCGGCAAGGAGTTCAACGTCACCCGGGAGCGCATCCGCCAGATCGAGGCGAAAGCTCTTCGCAAGCTCCGGCACCCGAGCCGTAGCCGCAAGCTCAAGGACTATCTCGAGTAGCCTGACCAATCCACGCGCGAAAGCGAGAACAGGGAGGATCTGGCATGAAGTTCATCGTCGGCGTGCTCACGGGCGCCGTCCTCGGCGTCGCGGGCGCCATCGCGTACTCGTTCAAGAGCGGCCGCGACCTGCGGGAGGTCTTCGAGACCGCCAAGTCCGACATCGAGAACACCGACTTCGAGGCGCTCGGCCAGCAGTTCGAGGCCCGGATGGGCGAGATGCAGGCCCAGTTCGAGGAGCGGCTCAACGAGGTCAAGGCGAACGCACAGCCCGTCCTCGAGGGCGCGGGCGAGCAGATCGGGACCGCGGTGACCACCGCGACCGAGGCGATCAACAAGGCGCGCGGCAAGGGCGATTCCGCGGCGGACGACGCCTCCGACGCGGCCGACGACCTCGCCGATTCCGCGGGCGATGCCGCCCCCGACGCGGGCGATGCCGTTGCCGACGCCGCCGATGACGCGGCCGACGCTGTCTCGGACGCCACCGATGACGCAGCCGACACCGCCGGCGACGTCGCGGACGAGGCGAAGGACGCCTGGGAGTCCCGCACCAGCTAGTCGGCCCCCGCGGGGCGGCTATCCTGCGCCCCATGAGCCAGGACGTCTTCTACGGGGCGGTCAGCACCGCCAGCTTCACGCTGCTCGGCCTGTGGCTCGTCGTCGTCCAGGCCCGCGAAGAGTGGCGCTTCCAGCGTGCCAGGCGGCAGATGGCCTACATCGTGTCGCTGCACTTCCTGCTGCCCGGCGCGATGAGCGTGCTCGCCCTGGCCGCACCGGACCAGGCGATCGTCTGGCGCGTGTCGTTCGCCGTCGCCGGGGCGATCGGCATCGCGGGCGTGGCCCTCATCGCCCGCACCCTGCGCGAGGACGCGGACTGCCCGCGGATCGTCCGCTGGCTGCAGTGGGTGGTGCTCCCCGTGTACGTTCTCATCACGGCGCTTGCCGTCGCTCCCGGCATCGTCCAGGCGACGGGCCTCGGGCTGACACCGCTCCAGACCGAGGCCATCGTGCTCGCCCTGCTGCTGTTCTTCGGGACCCAGTCCGCGTGGTTCCTCCTCCTCGAGCCCACGCGAGACGAGCGACGCGCCCGCGCCGAGCGGGACCGCGAGCGAGACGCCGCGAACCCACCGCCCTCGGCTGTCTGACGCCCAACTTCGAGGCGCCTCCTGGCACCGTCCGGGCGGGCTGACCGCACCGTTCCGTACCGCTCCGCCACCGGGTGGTGCGCCCCCGCACCAAACCGGGACCTTTACCCCTCCCGTGCCTGAACGGCCGATGGATGCCGCCACGCACCACCTCCGTCGACGCTCTTGGAGCACGTCACCCAAGGACGTGCGCGTGCCCCCGAAGCACCCCGGAGTCCCATGCGTCGACCCGTCCTGCCCTCCATCCTCGCGCTCGCCCTCGCCGCGCTGTTCGTCGCGCCGGTGTCCGCCATCGAGCCTGGCGGCGCCGCGAACGAGACCCTCACCGGCACCCTCGACGCGCTGTATGTCGAGACGTTCCACGAGTCGCACCCGCGCGAGCAGTTCGAGCTCCGGACGCGGACGGGGTCGATCCCGCTGGCGTTCGCCGACGGCGGACCCGAGGACCTCGCCGGCGCGAAGGTCAAGGTCACCGGCCGCCGCGTGGGGCATCGGCTGGAGGTCAGCAGCTCCCGCCCCGGTCACGACCTGCAGGTCCTGGCGACGGCCGAGGAGAACCTCAGCGGCGATGGCACGGCGACCGCGGACAGCGGCACCGGCTCGGTCTCGACGGCCTCGGTCACCTCGAAGAACCTCGCGATCATCCTGATCAACTTCAAGGACAACACCTCCGCCCCGTTCGCGAAGTCCACGGTGCAGTCGGCCCTGACCGGCAGCTCGACGAGCGTCAAGGCCTTCTACGAGGAGGAGGCCAAGGGCCGCTGGTCCATCTCCGGTTCCGTGTTCGGCTGGTACACGCTGGACACGACGTCCACGAGCTGCGACTGGAGCACCTGGACCACGATGGGCAGCAACGCCGCCGCCGCGGCCGGGGTCAACCTGTCGGGCTACACGAACCTGCTGTACGTCATCCCGAGCACCAGCTCCTGCGGCTGGGCGGGCGTCGCCTACGTGAACGGCAACAAGTCCGTGATGAACGGCAACATCAGCGTCCAGGTCATGACCCACGAGCTGGGCCACAACTTCGGCCTGGGGCATGCCAACGCCCTCTACTGCACGAACTCGAGTGGGACGCGGGTCGCCATCGAATCGACGACGAACTGCACCTCCAAGGGCTACCAGGACCCGTTCAGCACGATGGGCAACAACGCCCTGCGCCACAACCACGGGTCGCAGCTGGGCGAGCTCGGCTTCCTGTCCTCGTCCGAGAAGGTCACCGGCGCACCGGGGAACACCTACACCATCGCGCCGTACCTCGGCAGCGGCCCGGTGAAGCTGGTCCGCGTCCCGCGCGGCGACGGAACCTTCCTCGACCTCGACTTCCGCACGCCGTACGGCAACTTCGACAACTTCACGGCCGGGTCGCCCGCGGTCGTCGGGGTGACGATCCGCCTCGCGGTCGGCACGGCCAGCCCCACGTCGTCGCCCAAGGGCACGGACCTCATCGACACCACGCCCTCGACGACGGACCTCAAGGACGCCCCGCTGCTCGTGGGCAAGACGCTCAAGGACCCGGTGTCCGGGCTCTCGTTCACGACGCTCTCGTCCGACTCCACCGGCGTGAAGGTCCAGGTCAAGGAGGGCGTGAGCCCCGGCGCGCCGGGCTCCCTGTCCGCCACGGCCAATGGGACGCCGTCCGTCGCCCTGGCGTGGGGCGCCGCGACGGACAACGTGGGCCTCGCGGGCTACAAGGTCACGCGCAACGGCGCGACGCTGACGACCGTGAACGCACCCGCCACGAGCTGGACGGACACGTCTCCGGCGTTCGGCACGACCTACACCTACGGCGTGGCCGCGGTGGACACGTCGGGCAACGTGGGCCCTGCCGTGACGCAGAGCGTGACGACGCCGGCAGACCCCAACCCGAGCCCGTCGCCCACGCCCACCCCCGCGCCGGATCCGAGCGCCAGCCCGACGCCGACGCCCGAACCCGTCGCGATGCCCAACCCGGACGACCAGTCCGCGCCCACGGCCCCTGAACCGCTCGACGGCACCGCCGGCCTCACCACCGTGCAGCTCTCGTGGGGCGCGGCCACCGACGACTTCGGCGTCATCTCGTACCAGGTCCGCCGCAACGGGACGCTGGTGGCGACCGTCGCCGGCGACCAGGTGTCGTGGAAGGACGGCTCTCGCAAGCCGGCAACGACCTACTCCTACACGGTGGCGGCCGTCGACACCGGGTTCAACGTGAGCAGCGCGTCCTCGCTGTCCATCCGGACCAAGGCGGACACGATCCGGCCGAGCAGCCCCCGCAACTTCCGCGTCGTCAGGCGCTCCGGCAGGTACGTGACCTTCGCGTGGTCCCGGTCCACCGACAACGTGAAGGTCCTCAAGTACAAGATCTACCGGGAGGGCCGGGCGCGGCCCGTCGCCTCCACCACCCGGACGTCGATCAGGATCCCGACCGCCCGCGGCGTGCGGTACTTCGTGAAGGCGATCGACACCTCGTACAACCGCAGCTTCGCCTCGAGGCACCGGCTGGGGCGGTACTGAGATCCGCGGTAGCCTTCGGGCATGCCGCCTGCCGCCTACGCGCTCGTCACCCTGTTCCTCGCCTGCTCGGTCGTCGCCGGGATCGTCGCCGTGCGCCTGGTGGCGCGGATCGGAGGCCCGACGCGTCGCCTCGCGTACGCCCTGCCGGTGCTCGCGGGCTTCGGGGCGTTCTACCTCATCGGGCACAAGCTGGGTCTGAGCGTCGGCCCTGAGATCGGCCTGTTCGGGTTCCAGGTCGCGCTGCTCGGCGACATCGCGATCGGGTTCGCGGCCGCGCTCGCCGTCGCGCTCCTCCAGGCGGCCGTGGCCCGGACCCGCCGGCCCGGCTCCGGCGCGGCGACCGCCAGCAGCTAGAGAGGCTCGGCCCCGGTGGCCGGCACGCCGCCGGGCTCGTCGCCGGTGGCCGGCACGACGCCGGGCTCGTCGCCCGTCGCGACCGGCATCCCGCTGCGGGACCAGTCGCTGTACGACCCCGGGTAGAGCAGCGGATCGGGCAGGCCCGCCACCCGCATCGCGAGCGCGTTGTGGCAGGCCGTGATGCCGGACCCGCAGGCCGTCACGACCTCGTCGCCCAGCGGCGCGAATCGATCACGCAGCTCGTCGGGCGACCGGAACCGCCCGTCCGCGCCCAGGTTGCCGGCCGTCGGCAGGCTGATCGCCGTGGGGATGTGGCCCGCCACCGGGTCGATCGGCTCCACGTCGCCGCGGTAGCGCTCGGGCGCCCGGGCATCGATGACGGCGAGGCTGCCGAGCCGCGGGGCCAGGGCCTCGCGCCCGATCGTGCGCGCCCAGGTGGCCGCGAGCGTCAGCTGCCCGCGCCCGTACGCCGGGACCGCGTCAGTCAGCGTGCCGCCTGCCGCGACCCACGCCGCGATGCCGCCGTCGAGCACCCGGACACGTCGGTGGCCGAGGGCGTCGAACATCCACCACAGCCGCGCCGCGATCGTGCCGCCCGCGTCGTCGTACGCGACGATGTCACTGCCGTCGTCGAAGCCGAGGGTCTCCATGCGGTCCGCGAAGGCGGCCGGGGAGGGGAGCGGGTGGCGGCCCGGACCCTCGGCACCCACGAGGTCCGTGTCCACGTCCACGAAGATCGCGCCGGGAAGATGCGCCTCGGCGTAGTCGCGGCGACCCTTGCCCGGATCGGCGAGCCACCAGCGCACGTCGGCGATGCGAAGGGCGGGATCGCCGAGACGATCGAGGAGGGCCTCGGGCGAGATCAGGCTCATGCCCGCGAGTCTACGGGACGTCGACGCCGGGGCCCGCCGCCCGCCGCCCGGCACCCCCGCGACGGCCGGACCCCTGCTATCCTCACCCGCGGCGCCGCGACGGCGCCCCCGGCGAGCGGCCCGCGGGCCGTCCTCGTCAATCGCTCCGGCGTAGCTCAGTGGTAGAGCGGGTGACTGTTAATCACTTGGTCGTAGGTTCGAATCCTACCGCCGGAGCCAGCTTCCCCCACCGGTCCTGAGACGCGGATGCGCGGCCCCCGCCTATGTTCGGGAGCCGCGCGTTGCCTGCGAGGAGCCGTCAGCCGATGGGCTCGGGGTCACCCAGGACCGGGCAGCGGAAGTCGGCGGCGGGGTCGCGGGTGATCGTCAGCTGTCCCGCGTCCGCGAGCGATGCGAGCTGCGACCAGCTGGTCACGAGCGTGGATGCGTCACCGCTCGTCCAGGTCACGCGGTAGACGGCCCAGCGGCCGCCGTGGTGTCCCGTGGGCGAGCCCGGCGCGAACTCGGCGACCCCGAGCTGGTCCGCGTTGGTCGAGTTGGTGAACGTGGCGAACGGGTCCGTGCCCGTCCCGTCGGGCACGTTGGCCGCGTTGCCGAAGACGCGGTAGACCGCGTCGTTCGCGTAGACCGCGCCGAAGGTGCGGGCGCCCGCGGGGCCCGCGACCGTCATGAGGGCAAGCAGGCCGACCGTGGCCGCCACCAGGAGTCGCTTCATCGGTTCCTCCACCGTTGTCGTTGCCGGGCTCGGCGCCGGCGTCTGGCCACACGGTGGCGGGGGGCGATGACGTCGTGACGACGCGGCGATGACGCCTCGGTGACGCATACTCCGCGGCGTGGAGGGTGAGCGTCCCGGCGTGAGGAATCCGGTCGTCCGCGTGGCCGGCATGGGTGCGGCGCTGCCCGTCGGGCGGGAGACGGTCCGGGACATCGAGGCGCGCATCGAGGAGCAGTCCGGCGGGCTGCCGGTCCCCCGCGGCACGCTCGCCGCGATCAGCGGGATCGAGACCCGGCACGCGGTCGGGCCCGGCGAATACGCCTCGACGCTCGCCGCCCGGGCCGCCCGGTGCGCCCTCGAGGACGCCCGGGCCACGGTCGCCGACATCGACCTCCTGCTGTTCGCGTCCACCAGCTCGGACCAGGTCGAGCCGGCCACCGTGCACAACGTCGCCGACGCGCTGGGCTACCACGGCGGCTCGGCGTTCGACGTCAAGAACGCGTGCAACAGCTTCGTCGAGGGGATCCGGGTCGGCGAGGCCATGATCGCGAGCGGCGCCGCCCGGCGCGTCCTCGTCGTCACCGGCGAGACGCCGACGCTCGCGGCCCGCTACCGCATCGCGGACCGGCGGGGGTTCCGGCACGCGTTCATCGGCTACACCGTGGGCGACGCGGGTGGCGCCTTCGTCCTCGAGCCGAGCGACGACGGCCGGGGCGTGTTCTATCGCGACAGCTGGTCCGCGTCCCAGCACTGGTCCGTGTCCCAGGTCCCGGGCGGCGGCTCGCGACATCCGCGCGGCGACGAGTTCCTGTACGCGGGCGGTGACGGGGGCGCCCTGCGCGACATCGTCCGCTCGTTCGACCCCGCCATCGCGACCCGCGTCTTCGCCGCGACGGGCACCACCCCGGACGACTACGCGCTGTTCGTGGTGCACCAGGTCACGGCGCCGTTCGCCGACGAGATGACCCGGCGCCTCGGCTTCCCGCCCGAGCGGGTCGCGCGCACGATCGAGGCGTACGGCAACGTCGCCTCGGGGACGCTGCCGCTCGCGCTCGTGCGTGCCCGCGAGGAGGGAAGGGTGACGCGAGGCGACAACGTGCTGTTCGTCGGGCTGGGGGCCGGCATCAGCGTCGCGACGATGGCCATCCGGCTGTGACCCCGCCGGCCCGCTTCGAGCGTGCCGAGGGGACGCCGCTCGTGCCGCTGCCGCCGTTCCGGCTGGAGGACCGGGCGCTCGAGATCCTCGTCCCGGGTGAGGCGGACACGTGGGTGGTGCTGCCGGCGCTCGACGAGGCGGGCGCGATCGGCGCGACGCTCGCGGCGCTGGAGGCGCAGACGCTCCGGCCGATGGTCGTGTGCGTGGTGGACAACGGGAGCCGGGACGCCACCGTCGACGTCGTCCGGGCCTGGGCGGCAGCCGTCGCCGCGCCGGGCGGACCGCGTCGCGGCCTGGGCGTGCGCCTGGTCACCGAGCCGGAGAAGGGGACCGGTGCCGCGGCCGACACGGGGATGCGCATCGCCGCCGCGTCGGGTGCGCGGTATCTCCTGCGCACCGACGCCGACAGCCTGCCGCGCCCGGGCTGGGCCGCACGGATGCGGGATCGCCTGTCCACGGACGCGGACCTGGTCGCGGGGCGCATGGTCGACCGGCCCGACGAAGGCAACCCGCTGCCCGTCCGGGCGCTGCTGTGGGTCCTCGTTGCCGCCGCCGCGGCGATCTCCGTGCCCAAGAACCACGGCCGCCGCTACCGGACCCGCTTCCGGATGATGATGGGCTCGAACGTCGGGATCCGCGCCTCGACGTACCTGGCCGCGGGCGGGTTCCCGCGGTCCGCGATCGAGGAGGTCCACGACGACCGCGTCCTCATGAACCGGACCCGCCGGATCACGGACCGGATCACCGGCGACCGGCGGGCGGTCGTCGCGTCGAGCAGCCGCCGCTACCGGCGGTACGGGCTGCGCGGCGTCATCGCCTGGTACCTCCACCACGACAGCCGGGGCAAGCCGGTCGATGTCCGCTGACCTCCTGGCGCCCGCCGACGCGCTCGCGGCACGGCTCCCGGCCGGCGCACGACGGGCCGGCTGGTTCGAGGCCCGCCTGTGGCTCGCCGTCTCGCCGCTCGGGTTCGCCGGGCTCCGCGCCGCGGGACGGCGGCCCGTCGTGTCCCTCGGGCGGTTCGGGACGCTCGTCAACGAGCCCGTGCTCGGGCGCCGCATCCTCACGGATCCGGCCCGGTTCCGGACCGTCGGCCCGGGCACCCACGGCGAGCTGCTGGACCGCGCGATCGGGCCGGACGCGCTGCTCAACATGGATGGTCCATCCCACGAGGCGCTGCGACGGGACCTGGGGCCGCTGTTCTCGCCCGCCGCCTCCGCCGCGCTCGTGGCCGCGACCGCCGCGGCCCCGATCGAGGACGCGGCGACGCGGCTCCGCGACGGCGAGACGGTGGACCTCGTCCGGCTCGTCCGCGTGCTCACGGGCCGGACCACGTTCGCCCTGCTGGGCGCGCCCGCACCCGCGGACGGCGACGCAGGCTATCTCGCCTCGTATCGCCTGGGTGAGGAGCTCGTCGGCATGACGGTCCGGGCGATCCGTCGTGGCGTGCGTCCGGGCGAGCTCGAGGCCGCGCGGGCGCTCGTGGAGCGGCTCGGAGAGCCGGGCCGCGTCGGCTGGGAGACGGGCGGCGGGGCGATGGGCCGGCTGCGCGAGCTCGGCTTCGACTGGGAGACGGCCCGCGCTCTCGTGGTCGTGATCGTGCTCGCGGGGACGGAGACCGTGACGTCGGCCGCGCCGCGGATCGTGGCGCTGCTCGCCGACAACGGGCGATGGGCAGCGCTCGAGGGGGGCCGGGCTGCGGCGGTGGAGGAGGCGATCGAGGCCGGCCTCCGGCTCACGACGCCCACGGAGGTCATCGTCCGCAGCTGTCCCGAGGACGTGGAGCTCGACGGGATCCGGTTCCCGGCCGGCCGCCGGGTGTTCCTGAGCGTCCATGCGATGACCCGCTGGTCGTCGCTGTACCACGGCGATCCCGAGGCGCTGCGACTCGGCGAGGCGGTGCCGCGAGAGCTGCGCCACCTCTGGTTCGGCGCCGGGCCGCACTTCTGCCTGGGCGCCCCGATCGCCCGCGAGCAGCTCAGGCTCCTGCTGCAGGCGCTGGGCCGGCTGCCGGCGCTGCGCGTCGTCGGGCGGCGGCCCGCGGCGGGCGTGCTGTTCCCGGCCTACGGGTCCCTCCTCGTGCGCGCACGCCGGTGAGCGCCGCCGTGGACGCCGTCGCCGAAGCGGGGACCACCGAGCCGCTGGAGGCGTTGCTGGACCGCGTCGTCGCACCCGACCGCCCCGCCGATCCCGCGATCATCGGGGCGAACGGGCGGCAGGTCCTGGGTCGCGGCCAGCTCGCCGAGCGGGTCCGCGCGTACGCGGGCGCCTGGGCGCGCGCCGGGCTCGCGCCGGGCGACGCCGTGGCGTTTGCCGTGCGCCAGGACGCGGACGGGATCGCATGGCTGCTCGCGGCGCTGCGCGCCGGGATCGTGGTCGTCGTGCTCGACCCGGGGCTGTCTCCCCCGGCTCTCGCCGCTCGCTGCCGGGTCGCGGGCGTCCGCGCGGTCGTCATGGATGGTGGCGTGGCGACGGTCGCCGGATCGGCGGCCCTGCGCGGGCTCGCCGCTCGTCGCGGCCTCGCGCTGCCAGACCCGTCGGCGCTCGCCCCGGCGTCCTGGGCGACGTCCCGGGCGCTCGGGCGCGTGCCCCGGCTCGACCGGCTCGCGGGCGGCGATGCCAGGCGGCCGCTCCCCGGGGACGCGCCGGCACTCGTGATCTTCACGTCCGGCACCACCGACGCGCCGCGCGGCGTCGTCCACTCGCCGGCCGGGCTCGCGGCGACGCTCACGCAGGCGGGGCGCCTCGCCGACCTGGGACCCGGCGACCGGGTCCTGGGCACCGGGCTGCATCTCGTGGGACCCGCGCTGCTGGCGGGCGCCGGTGTCGTGCTGCCGCCCGCACGCCCGAATGCCCGTGCACTGGCGCAGGTCACCCGCGCAACGGGCGTCACGCACGCCTCGCTGCCGCTCCACACCGCGCTCGACTGGGCCGTCGCGGGCGGTGCCGGCGCCGCGCTCCGCACGCTGCTCCTCGGCAGTGCGCCCGTGCGCAACGCCGCGCTCGGGCCGCTCGTGGACCTGCTCCCGGGCGTGCGGGTCGCGTCCGTCTACGGGCTGACGGAGCACCTGCTCGTCGCGCTCGTGGAGGCGCGCGAGCGCCTGGGGTTCGACGAGCGCGATGGCGACCTCGTCGGGCGGCCGCTCCCCGGGGTTCGGGTCAGGACCGACGAGGCGGGCGAGCTCCACGTCTCGGGCCCCAGGCTGGCGCGTGGCTATCTCGGCGAGCCGGGCCCGGTCGCGGCCCTGCGGACCGGCGACATCGGGGCGCTCGACCCGGACGGCCGCCTCGTGCTCCGCGGGCGGGCGAAGGACATGCTCATCCGCCGTGGCGAGAACATCTACCCGTCGCTCTACGAGCCGGCCCTCGCGGACGCGGCCGATCTCGAGGCCGCGATCATGGTGGGTGTCGAGCGGCCCGACGGCGACGAGGCCGTCGTGCTGTTCGCGGTCCCGCGGCGGGGCGCAACCGCCGAGGACGCCCGACGGCGCCTGGAGGCCCTGACGCGAGGCGCCCGCTCGCCGCTGGATCGCCATGCGCGGCCGGACCTGGTCATCGGGATCCCCCTGCTGCCGCGGTCGGGCCGATCCGCGAAGCCGGACCGCGCGGCCCTGCGCGCGATGGCCGCGGAACGACTTGACCGGACGCGCTGATGCGGGTCGCCGTCACCGGGGTCACGGGCTTCATTGGCGGCGCCATCGCGCGGCGCCTCCACGCCGCCGGCCACGAGGTCGTGGGCCTGGGTCGCCGGCCAACGCCGCCCGCCGGCGCGGTGCGCTACGTGCGCTGGGACCTCGCGTCCGGGGAGCCCGCCCCGCCGATCCTGGCGAGCTGCGACGCGATCGTCCACGCGGCCGCGCGCGTCTCGCCGTGGGGACCCGACGCGCCGTTCCGCGAGACCGCGGTCCGGGGCACGGCCCGGCTGCTCGACGGGATCGGGCCGGACGCGCGAGTCATCGTCATCGGGTCGGCGTCCGTCTACGACCCGAACCGAGCCGGCGACCCCGCGCGCGAGCCCGAGGCGCCCGTCGATGAGCGCCGCTACCGGAACGCGTACGCCCGCTCGAAGGCGGCGCAGGAGCGCCTCGTCGTCGAGCGCCGCCCGGACGCGCTCGTCCTGCGGCCGCGGGCAGTCTGGGGACCGGGCGATGAGACGCTCCTGCCGCGCATCCTCGCCCGCGTTCGCGCCGGCCGCCTGCTGCTGCCCGGGGGTGGTGCGAGGCCAGCGTCGATGACCTTCGTGGACTCGCTCGTCGATGCCGTCGAGGCGGGGCTGGCGAGCTCGATGCGCGGACCCGTCAACGTCGCGGACGCGACGCCGATCCCTCCGGCGCGCCTGCTGCGCGTCCTGTTCGCGGGCCTCGGCCGCGATGTCCGGATCGTGGGGATCCCGGTGGCCATGGCGGAAGCCGCCGCGGCGGCGCTCGAGACCGCGTGGACAGCCGCCGGTCGCCGGGACGAGCCACCGTTCACCCGGTATGCCGTCGACGCCATCGGGCGGCCGCTCGTGCTCGACCTCGCGCGGCTGCACGAAGGGCTCGGCGTTGCGCCGGACGCGGACGTGGACTTCGGCGTCGCGCGGGTCGTCGCGGTGATGCGCGAGGCCGGACATGGAGACGGCGAGGACGATCGCTCATCCCCGCCGTAAGATCGCTCGCGGACCCGCGCCGGTTCCGCTGCGCCGACCGCAGTGTCGGGCGTGGGACCCTCGCATCGGACAGCCACCGGAGCCGGAACGCGTTGCAGCGGCGTTGCGCGCCCGCGCTATCCGCCCGAGGCGTCCACCACGCAGAACCGGTTGCCCTCCGGGTCCGCCAGGATCACGTAGTCCGCGTCCGCAGGCCGCCGGTCCCAGTGGACCTCCGTGGCGCCGAGTCCGGTGAGCCGGGCGACCTCGGCCGCCTGGTCATCGGCGTACAGGTCGAGATGGATCCGCGGCGGTACCTGGACGGTGGAGCGGACGCGGTCCAGCGAGACGTTCGGACCGACGCCGTCGCGAGGCCTCAGGAGCACGAAGTCGTCCGCCCCACGGCGCGCCTCGTACCCGAGCGCCGCCGACCAGAAGGCGACCTGCCGTTCGAGGTCGTCCACGCGGATCACCACCGAGCCCACCCGCAGCATGCCGTTCACCGTACCGCAGCGTGTCGAGCACCGTGGTCCGGACGGCAGACGCGGAGGGACGGATGGACGAGGCGGCGGTCGGGGCGGCGCTCGTGTGCCACTGGGCGTCTTCAGCCCGCTGCCGCCCAGGCGTCGATCTCGGCGATGAGCGCTGCCTTGACCTCGGGCGACGCGAAGGAGTTCCGGGCGGCCCGCCGCTGGAGCTCGCCGAGATCGTCCCGGCTGAGCCCGGCGACCCGCACCAGCTGGCGCAGCTCGTCGGTCAGCGTCGTGCCGAAGAAGGGCGGGTCGTCGCTCGAGATCGTCATGTTCACCCCTCGCTCCCAGTACGTGGTCACGGGATGCGTCTCCCACGAGGAGAACAGGCCGATGGAGACGTTCGACGAGGGGCAGACGTCGAGCGGCACCTGGTCGCGGATGAGGCGATCGAGCAGCCGCGGGTCGTGGATCGCCGCGACGCCATGTCCGATGCGGTCGGCCTCGAGGACGTCGAGCGCCTCGGTGATGCTCTCCGGCGGGCCCATCTCGCCGGCGTGGACCTCGAACCCCATGCCAAGCCGGTCGGCCGCCTCGCGCAGGACGTGGAACCGCTCGACCGGCTCGGTGCCCTCCACGCCCGTCAGGCACAGGCCGACGACCGGGGCGTCCGCCGCCTCGACGAGCGCGATCGTCGCCTCGGCTTCCGCCCGGCCGTTGTCCCGGATCGCGTCGACGACGAGCGCGAGCCTCGTCTCCGGCCCGACCGTGGCGAACCCTCGGCGGAGGGCGGCCCACATCGCCTCCGGCTCGAGGCCGGCGCGGACCTGGATCAGCGCGGTGAAGATCGTTTCCGAGTAGATGACGTGCTGGGCAGCCTGCCCCCGGGCGAAGGCAGCGGCCACCAGCTCCAGGTCCTCGGGGGTGCGGACGAAGCTGTTCGCGAGCAGGTAGGAGTTGAGGAACCCGCCGAAGTCCGGCCAGTGGCCGACGTACCGACCGTCGACGAGCTCGAGCGCCGTCGCCGGGTCGGCCCCATGGCGCCTCGCGAGCTCGGAGGCCGTCTGCTCGGTGATCGAGCCGTTGAGGTGGACGTGCAGCTCGACCTTGGGCACGGTGACAATGTCGCGCTCGGTCGCGAGGTCGCTCACTGGGCTCGTCCCTCCTGGCCCGCCGCGGGCTCGGCGGGGTTGGCGCATCGTGGGTCGCTGGCAACCGGGCCGTCAATGGGGCGTCACACATTGCGACACGTGGGTCCCGCGAGAGCACCAGGGCGCCCCTGGCGTGGCGCGATTCGCGAACATCTGGTATTCCCGGAACCGATGCGTCGAGTGTGTGGTTCGCGATGAGCGTGCTGTCCCGGATTCCGCTGCACCCCGTGCTGTTCGCCGCGTATGCCGTGCTGTTCCTGTACGCGGCGAACCTGGCCCTGGTGCTTCCGGTCGACGTCGCGGCGCCGCTCGGCCGGAGCGTGCTCGGCGCAACCGTGGCGTGGGCGGTGCTGACCATCCTGTTCCGGGATCCGCGACGCGCCGCGGTCGTCGCCACGGCCGGCGTCGCCGCGTTCTTCGCGTACGGGCACCTGGCGCCCGGGCTCGCGGGCCAGGGTCTCGACGATCGCGCGCAGCTGGTCGCGTGGGGCATCGTCGTCCTCGCCGCGCTCGCCTACGCGATCCGGGCGAAGGGCTCCCTGCCCACCGTGACGGCCGGCCTCAACGTGGCGGCGATCGTGCTGCTCGTGTTCACCGCGTCGTCGATCATCCCCTACGAGCTCAACCGCGCCGGCCGGTCGCCCGTCACGCTCGCGCCGCCCGCGCTCGCGCACTCCACGACGGGCACGAAGCGGGACATCTACTTCCTGATCTTCGACCGCTATGGCTCGGCCGAGGCGCTCGAGCGGCGATTCGGGATCACCGACAACGACATGTACGACTGGCTGCGCGCCAAGGGATTCCAGGTCCCCGCGCACAGCCACGCGAACTACCGGGCGACGGACTTCTCGCTCACGGCGACGCTCAACATGCGCTTCCTGGACGAGCTGACGACCTCCGTCGGCAAGGTGTCGGGCGACCGGACGCCCGCCCAGGAGCTCCTCCGGCACAACGCGGTCGGCCAGTTCCTCAAGGGCGAGGGATACCGCTACTACCAGCTCGGGACCTGGTTCGAGCCCACCCGCAACGTCCCGATCGCGGACGAGAACCTCGTGCTCGGGGAGACCAGCGAGTTCGAGAACGTGCTGGCCGGCACCACGATCCTGCCGGCGATCGACCGGGTCCAGGGCAAGACGACCCCGGAACTCAGCTTCCGGGACCTCCATCGCGAGGGGACCCTGTTCGAGCTGCGCCAGCTGCGGCGCATCTCGACCGCCCCGGGGCCCAAGTTCGTGTTCGCGCACATCCTGCTGCCGCACGACCCGTACGTGTTCCGCGCCGACGGCACGCCGCTCCCGGAGGCGGAGGCGAAGGCGACGCCCGAGGTCCAGCTGTACCGCAACCACCTCTCGTTCGCGAACTCGCAGATCAAGGACATCGTCGGCTACCTGCTGTCGGGGCCCGAAGCGACGCGCCCGATCGTGATCATCGAGGGTGACGAGGGGCCGCTCGCGTGCCAGAGCGTCGACTGCGTGCAGACGAACGCCAACTACCTGCGCATCCGGCTGGGCAACCTGCTCGCGATGTACCTGCCGGGTGTTCAGACGCGGCTGCCCGAGACCTTCAGCTCGGTGAACACGTTCCGCACCGTGTTCCGCGAGTACTTCGGCGCCGACCTCCCCGCGCTGCCCGACCGCAGCTTCACGTGGCCGGACAACGACCACATCTACGAGTTCGAGGACATCACCGACAAGCTCATCGACCCCTGAGGCCGCCGCCTACCCGAGCACCAGCACCCGGCCCCCGATCGTCCCGGCATCCGCGTACGTCTCCCCGTGCGCCCTCCCCAGGTCCGGCAGCCCCAGGGCGGAGGCCGCAGGCTCCGTGAGGAAGAGGTAGGGCCGGTAGCCGATCTCGTCGCGGATCGTGTTCTTGAGCAGCCGGTGAGCGACCGTCACGGCGGGGCCGAGCAGGTCGGTGCTGGCCCCGACCGATTGGCGCACGGTGGGGCCCCGATGGACGATGAACTTGAGGTCGAGGTCCGCCACGGCCGGGCAGGCGGTGCAGACGTGATCCCGAGAGGGGATCGCCCGCGCGTCGCCTTCGAGCTTGACGAGGGCGAAGGCCGGTCCGACGCCCACGATGACGGAGTCGAGCAGCGCCGCGAGCACCGGATACGCCGCCGGGACCCCGGCGCTGAAGTCGATGCCGTGGTCCCGCTCGACCCCGGCCAGGAAGCCGGTGTAGCCGGAGATGTCTGCGAGCAGCAGGTATCGCTCGGCGGCCGCCGGATCCGCCGCGGGCGGGTCGGTTCGTCTCGCGTCGTCCATGCGCTCCCGTGCCCGTCCTGCTCCCGACGTCAGTCGACGTACTGGAGCGGCCGCTCGACGAAGTCGTCCGGCAGCGTCACGCCGGTCCGATGGTTCGGACAATAGCCGTTGGGGACCTTCGAGAGGTACTGCTGGTGGTATTCCTCGGCGAAGTAGAACGCCGGGGCCTCGCGGATCTCGGTCGTGATCTCGCCGTAGCCGGCCTTGGTCAGCGACGCTTGGTACATGTCGCGCGACGCCAGCGCGGCGGCCAGCTGGGCCTTGCCATGGGCGAAGATCGCCGACCGGTACTGCGTGCCGACGTCGTTGCCCTGGCGGTAGCCCTGGGTCGGGTCGTGATCCTCCCAGAACAGCTGGAGCAGGCGCTCGTAGGACACGACCGCCGGGTCGAACACGACCCGGACCGTCTCGGCGTGCCCGGTGTCCCCGCTGCAGGCCTCCTGGTATGTGGCATTGGGCGTCGTGCCGCCCTGGTACCCGACGGCCGTCACCCACACGCCCGGGATGGACCAGAACACCTTCTCGGCGCCCCAGAAGCAGCCCATCGCGAAGTCGGCGATCTCGGTGCCCTCGGGGTACGGCCCGGTGATCGGGCGGCCGTTGACGTGGTGGGCGCCGCCGGCGAAGACGGGCGTGTCACGGCCGGGGAGCGCGGCGGCGGCATCGGGCATGGACGGCTTGCGGAACAGGAACATGGGAACAGGGACCTCCGTGTGTACAGCAGTCTAGCCGTGGCGGGTGACGCGCCCGTGACGCCCTCAGGCGGTTCGGATGTCCACGGCGGGTCGCTCGCGCTCGGCGCCGTCGGCGGCGAAGAACGGTTCCGGCGTCCAGCCGAAGATGCCCGCCAGCACGTTCGTCGGGACCTGCGCGATCCGCGTGTTGTACCGGAACACCTGGTCGTTGTAGAGCTCGCGCCGGTCCGCGATCACGTCCTCGAGGCGGGCGATCTCCGCCTGGAGCGCAGCGACGTTGGCGCCCGACCGCACCTCCGGGTAGCGCTCCACGACCGCGAACAGGCTGCGCACGGCGGCGCTCGTCTGGTCGCTCACCGCGGCCTGGCGCGGGATCGGGTCCTCGGCGGCGTACGCGGCGCGGGCCCGGGTGACCTCCTCGAGCACGTCCTGCTCAAACGCCATCACGCCCCGGACCGCCTCGACGAGGTTCGGCAGCTGGTCGTGGCGCTGCTTGAGCGCGACGTCGACGTTCGCCCACGCCTTGCGGATCCGGTTGCGGAGCGCCACGACCGCGTTGTAGGTCGTCACGACGACGAACCCCACGATCACGACGACGAGGACGATCGCGAACAGGGCAGCGCCGGTGGAGGGGCTCATGACCGCGCCATGATCCGCGAACGGCGACCCGGCCGCTGCGTCATCGCGCGGCGAGGACGACGGCGCCCACGACGGCGGAGCCGATCGCGAGCAGGGCGCCAAGGAGCCCCAGCAGGAAGCGATTCTCCTCGCGCGCCACGACCTCCCCGGGCGCCCCGGTCGCGATGAGCAGCGGCGACCCCTCGGCGGCCGCGATGACCAGCTCGTCCGGCCCCAGGTCCCAGGTGCGCGCGATCGTCGCCGCCTCGTCCGGCGTCGCGAGCACCGGCACCGTGGCGCCCGCGTCCAGCTCGGGCCGGCGGACCGGCTTGCCGATCCCGAACCCCGGGATCGCCGCGTTGCCCCACGCCTCCTCGGGCGTCGTCAGGATGCCGGCCTCGCGCGCCTCGGCGATGTTCATCGCCACCTCCGGATCGTCCAGCCCCGCCAGCGGATCCCCGTACCGATCGAGGAGGTCGGCGCCATCAGGGTCGGCGAGCTGCCCGAACGGCACGGCCGTCCCCACGACGGTGATCACGTCGCCCACCTCGAGGCGCGCCTCCGTGTAGTGGCGGGCGCCGTCCCACCCGGCGACGACCGTCTCGTCGGGCTCGGGCGTGTGGACGGTCAGCAGCTCCGCGATCGCCGCCTCGCGGTCGCCGGCGACCCGGGGATCGGGCGACGACCGGGTCCCCATCGAGACGCTCGCGGGCCGCTCGCCGAGCGCGGAGTCCTCGTCGTCCAGGCGCCGCGGGGCGTCGATCCGCGCGCCCCGGGGGAAGACCCGGATCGCGCCCGTGGCGTCGCGCAGGCGGAACCCGACGCCACGCTCGTCCTCGAACAGGGTGCGGTCGTCGCGGCCGGCGGTGACCCTCGACCGGTACCACACGCATTCCCGGTCCTGGAGCGGGCTCCTGATCGTGACCTCGGCGGGCTCGATCGCGCCGCTGACCCGGACCTCGCCCGCGGCGAGCGAGGCGACCCGCGACGTCGAGGTATCGCCGACGCGCACGGCCGAGCGGTAGCTGCCGAAGCCGCGGACGAGCAGCAGCACCCCGCCGCCGATCCCCAGCGCCGAGAGCGCGAGCAGGAGGGACGCCGCGTCGGTCACCGCCGGGTGGTCACCCGGGTGGCCGGCTGCGTCGCGCGACCGCGACGATGATCCCGATGCCGCCGAGCATCAGCATCACCGGCCACAGCAGCGACCAGTCGATGTGGATGAAGCGGTCGATGAGGAACCATGCACCGAGGGCGATGAGGATCACGCCCGCGATGATCCCCCCGTTACCGCCCGCGACGGATTCGGGCGACCAGCCGCCCTCGGGCGGCTGCCAGCCGCCGGGTTGCGGACCCGGCTGACCCGCATCCGGCGGACCCCAGCCCGGTCCTGCGCCGGGCTGACCGCCCTGGCCCGACCAGCCCGTGGCCGTCCCACCGCCGGTTCGCGCCGCCGGCGGCGCCCAGCCTGCAGGCGCGAGCGGGACGACGAACAGCAGGAGGACGTAGATCAGGAGGAACACGCCGCTCGTGAAGATCGCGAGCAGCACCCACGCGATCCGCACGATCGTCGGGTCGATGCCCATCCAGACTCCGATCCCGGCCGCGAGCCCGCCGATGACCTTGTCGGTCGGATGTCGATAGAGGCGTCCGTTCATTCGCAGCCTCCGTCCGGGTTGAGCGTGATGCTGCCCAGGTTGGCCGTCGTGGACAGCTCGATCTGGAACTGGGCCAGCCCGTAGGCCGGGGTGGACCACGTCGAGCCGTCCTGCACCAGGCCAGCCTCCGCGAAGTTGTTGGAGCCGAGCGGATTGTCACCGGCATGGAAGCGCAGGTCCACGCCCGGCGGCGTGCACACCTCGATCGATCCCGCGTTCGCCGTGAGGCTGCCGGTCATCCGGGCCGCCGGCAGGATGACGGAGAGGGAGCCCGCGTTCACCGACCCGTCGATCGACTGTGCGCTCGTCGCCGCGCCGAGGTCCAGGAACGCGCTGCCGGCGTTGACGTCGGTGCTGACACGGTCGAGGGTCATCGCCTCGAAGGTGGCGTGGGCCGAACCCGCGTTCACCGTCAGGTCGAACGAGGTGCGAGGAGCCTGCGGGAGCGTCACGTCCCACGCGACCCCGGCGGCGGACGAGATGCCGAACCGCGGGCTCTGCGAGGCAGGTTCCACCTCGAGCCGGTCGGAGGCAGTGGCGATGACCGGCGGCCGGCCGTCGTGGGAGGTCCCCGCCACGTTCCAGGCGGATCCGGCGGCGCTCGCCAGGTTCACGGAGCCGCAGTCCAGCTTCACCGTCACTCGTGCCTCGGCGCCGAGCGTGCCGCGCTGCTCCGCGAACGGCGTCCCGTCGTTGCCCGGCCCGACGCCGCATGCCGTGAATCCGTTCCCGAACCCCTCGACGCCGGTCGCCAGGAGCCCGCCGGCCATGAGCCCCGCGGACACCGCGACGACGAGCCCGCCGACCGCGGCCGCCTGCGTCCGGGCCAGCACCAGGCCGAGCCCGATGCCGATGAGGATGAGCGGCCAGAGCTGCCACGCCTCGGCGACGACCGCCGCGTCGAGGACCCCGGCCCGCACGGCGAGCGGGACGAGTCCCATCACGATGAAGAAGACGCCCCAGCCCAGCAGGCTGCGGTTGACGTGCATCGATGTCCCTCCTGGTCGCGTGCGCGACCGAGCCCATTGTGACCCGCGAAGTCATCGCCGTGACCGGAGGGACGTCACGTTCCCGACACGCCGAGCGGCCCCCATGGGGCGCGCGCGTGCCCTGCCCCCGACGACGATCGCGATCTCGCTGGGCACGACCCGGCGGAAGGGAGGAACCTGCAATGACCTACGGAGATCCCATCGTGGAGCGCACGGTCGAGCGGACCGTGGACCGCCCCGTCGTCCGCGAGGTCGTCCGCGAGCCCGTCGTGGCCGCGACCTCGCCCGTCGACACCATCCGCCGCCTCGTCTGGCTCGCGTTCGGCGTGCTCCAGGCCCTCATCGTCATCCGAGTCGTCCTGCTCCTGCTCGGCGCGAACATGGGCAACGACGTCGTCTCGTTCGTGATCGCGGTCACGGACCCGTTCGTGGAGCCGTTCCGCGGCATGTTCCGCCTCGACGAGGTGAGCGGCGCCTCCGGGTCGGTGCTCGACGTGGCGGCGCTCGTCGCGCTGCTCGCGTGGACGCTCGTGGAGGCGCTCGTGCTCGGGCTCGTGAGCCTCGCGGACCGGCGCCGGACGACCCCGGTCGCCTGACGGGCACGCTAGCCTCCTCCGGTGCACCCGGCCGCGCCCGAGCGGCCGGGGCCGGTGGAGGTCCCATGCGCCAGGTCGATGGCGTCCTGTTCGATCTCGATGGCGTCCTGACGGACAGCGAGCCGTGGTGGAACGAGGTCCGTGTCGCCTTCGCGCGCGCGCACGGGCGCGCCTGGACGCATGAGGACCAGGCCGCCGTCATGGGCGGCAACTCCGCCGAATGGGCATCCACGATGCGCGGGCGACTCGGCCTCGAGGAGCTCACGGAAGGGGAGATCCAGCAGGCGATCGTCGACGGCGTCGTCGAGTTGTATCGAACGCGACCCTCGCCCGTGATCGCCGGTGCCCCCGAGGCCGTCCGGCGGATCGCGGCGGCGCATCCCGTGGCGCTCGCGTCGTCCTCGCATCCGGCCGTGATCGCGGCGGCGCTCGACGCGCTGGGCCTCGAGGGCGTCTTCGGCGCCGTCGTCTCATCGGACGAGGTCGCCCGCGGCAAGCCGGCCCCGGACGTCTACCTCCGCGCCGCCTCCCTGCTCGGCGTGCCGGGCGACCGCTGCCTGGTCGTCGAGGACTCGCTCAACGGCGTCCGCGCGGGCAAGGCCGCGGGCGCGTTCGTCGTGCTCGTGCCGAACCCGAGCGTCCCACCGGTCGGCGATGCGCGCGCCCTGGCGGACCTCGTGCTCGAACGGCTCGACCTCCTGGAACCGCGGCGGCTCACCGCCTGAAGCGCGGCCGTGCCGATCAGCGCTCGCCGGAGCCTCGCGCGCGCCTAGACTGCATGCGTGGCCCAGCCCCTCACCGCCGGACCCGTCCGACGGCCGCTCCGGTTTGGCATCGTGCGACTCCTCCTCGGCATCGCCGTGCGGCTGCTGTTCCGCGTGCGGGTGGAGGGCCGGGAGCACCTCGCGTCGGGCCCGGCCATCTACTGCTGCACGCACATGAGCTGGGCCGACCCGCTGATCATGCTCGCGGTCCTGCCGACGAAGCCCAGGCTCGCGATGTTCGGGCCGAAGGAGGCGGACATGCGGGTCGGCGGCCGCAACCGGCTCATCGTCTGGGCGGGGTTCGCGATCCCGTACCGCCCGGAGAAGACCGACCTGCTCGAGACCGCGCGGCGGGTGCAGCGGGTCCTCGAGGATGGCTGGGTCATCTTCATCTTCGGGGAGGGCCGGATCCACCGGGGCGAGCGCGAGCTCCTGCCGCTCGCGGACGGCACGGCGTTCTTCGCGCTTCGGGGCCACGTCCCGATCGTCCCGATGGCCCTCAACGGGACGAGCTGGCTCGGCTTCCGGCGCACGATCCGGGTCCGGGTCGGCGAGCCGATTCCCGCGGAGGGCCGCGCCACGAAGGAGTCGATCGCCGCGTTGACGGCCCGCACGGAGGAGGCGCTGCTCGCGCTCGTCGCCGACTTCCCGGACCGGCCCGCACCGGGGCGGTTCGGCCGCTGGCTGACCGAGCTGTTCAACGACTGGCCGGAAGGCGCGCGACCCGCGCTGGGGGAGGGCGACGCGGCGGGGACCGATCTCGCGTCGCGGCGGGCGCGCGAGGCGGCCGAGGCGGACGAGGTGCCCGCGGGCTGAGCCAGGTGTGGCATCCTGCAGGCGACCACCGCACCTCCAGGAGAACCCGTGGGAGCCACCGGCCTCTCAGCCACCGAGCAGGAATACCGCACCAGGCTCGCCGAGCAGCCCGATGCCCAGATCGACACGTGGGTGTCGGAGCTGATGCGCGACGTCGCCAAGCGACGCGGGATCGTGAAGGTGGTCGAGGAGTTCCGCTCGGCGGCGAAGCTCAACGAACGGGAATTCGAACGGGTGTTCGCTTCCGGCGGAGGCCCGCCGGCCACGATCGGCCATGACGGGCAGGGCCACCTCGTCGTGCCCGCCGTCTCGCTCTGGGCCCTCGTCCCGGGGATCCGCTCCCAGGTTCCCGACGGCCGCGACCGGCTGATCGAGTACCTGGTGGCCAACTTTGACGAGCTCGTCTACGTCTGACGCCGCGGGCGCCGCAGGGGCGACCGGCCCGCGGGCTTTCCTGGCGGCAGCACGGCTCGTCCACCCCTTCCCGTCGGTCCTCGACGGCCTCGTCGTCGCCCTCGTGGCGCTGGTCGCGGGTGGCTCCCCACCCGTCGCCCTCGCCCTCGGGCTGTCGATGATGCTCCTCCAGTTCGCCATCGGGACCGTCAACGACATCGTGGATGCCCCACGGGACGCGGGTCGGAAGCCCGGCAAGCCGATCCCCGGCGGGTTCGTCACCATGCGCGCCGCGCGGACCGTTGCGGTCGTCTGCGCGGGTGGGGGACTGGCGCTCGCGCTCGTCGGGGGGCCGTGGCTCGTGGGGCTCGGCGTGGCGGTGCTGGGGATCGGGCTGGCCTACGACCTGTGGGCCAAGGGCACGACGCTGTCGTGGCTGCCGTTCGCCGTCGGGATCCCGTTGCTGCCGGTCTACGGCTGGTACGGCGCCACGGGCGCCCTGCCCGGGCTGTTCCTCGTGCTCGTCCCCGCCGCGGCCAACGCCGGCACCGCGCTCGCCATCGCCAACGCCATCGTGGACATGGAGCGGGACGAGGCCGCGGGCGCCCACTCCATCGCGCTGGCGCTCGGGCCGGCGAGGGCCGGCTGGCTGGTCATCGCCCTGCACGGGGTGGTCGCCGTTCTCGCGCTCGGCACGGCGATCGTCCTCGGCGCGCCCACCGGCTGGGTCGTCGCGATCCTGCTCGCCGCGGCAGCGCCACTCGCGGGCGCGGTGCTCGGGCTCGTCGCCGCCCAGCGCCCTGCCTCCACGTGGCGCGAGCTGGCGTGGGAGATCCAGGCCGTCGGGACGGGCCTGCTCGCCGTCGCCTGGCTGGGGGCGCTCAGCGCCGCGTCGGGGACGCCGCTCGGGGCCTGAGGCCGCGGCGCCCGATGCCGTGGTGCACCGGTGCGCCCCCGCGGGTCAGGGGTCCGGCTGACGAAAGTACGCCCAACGAACCATCGCTCCGCTCGTTATGGTGGACGTCATCTTCCCGCTCATCTCGAGGACACGACAGGCATGACCGACTTCCTCCTCCGCCGCTTCCGGGGCCTTGGCGTCGCCCTCGCCGTGCTGGCGCTGTCCGCCGGCGCGGTCTTCGCCGCCGCCCCGCGCTTCACGCCGGCGTCAAACACGACGGCCGAGACGACCGAGACCACGACGGAGACGACCGAGACGACCGAGACGACGGTGACGACGACGGTCGGCGACGAGGACGGGGAGGACGGCGACGGCGCCACCACCACCACAGAGACGTCAGAGACGTCGGACAGCCAGGACGGCACCGACACCCACGGCGAGCTCGTCTCGACCGCGGCCCAGATGCCCACCCCGGACGGCTTCCCGAACCACGGCGCGTTCGTCTCGTGTGTCGCCCACATGGGCTCGGACGTCCTCGCCTCGACCATCGTCTGGGCCGACGTCACGCCCGAGAGCTGCGGGATCACGACCGACGCCACGACGACCGACAAGGTCAAGGGCAAGTCCGCCCAGGGCCAGGCGAAGGCCCAGGCCGCGAAGACGAAGACCCACGGGCACGGGCACGGCCGCCCCTAGGCTCGACACCGCGGCGGCACGCGCCGCCAGCAACGACGAAGCCGGCGCCTCGGGCGCCGGCTTCGCTGCGTGTGGAGCGGGGAGCGGGCTGCAGCCCGCCGCGCGGTCAGCGGTCGCCGTCGCCCGAGCGGACCACGGCGATCGCGTTCTCCAGGCGGAGCTTCGCGATCGTGAGGTACTTCGCGAGGTTGCTTCGGTCCACGGAGCCGATGGCGGCGAGGACCTCCGGGTTGCGGATGACGTCCAGCAGCTCCTCGACCGCGTCGTTGAGCTGCGCCTTGGCGTTGACGAGGCTGTCGTCCCGGATCGGCTCGGCCTCGTGGGCCGGCGTCGACCAGCCGTCCTCGTCCGTCGTGGCGGCGGCCGCGTCCGGGGAGCCGGCGTCGAGCGCCTCGGCATCTGCCGCGACCCGGGGGCGCCGGCCCTCGATCCGCTCCCGGAGCTTGACCAGCGACAGCTCGTTGCGGCCGACCTGCTCCGCGAGCCGACACCGCTTCTTCGGGTCCTCGACCTTCATCAGCTCGTAGGCATGCGACAGGGTGTCCTTGCGCAAAGACACGAGCTCCCGGATCTCGGGCGGCGCGTCCGCGAGCCGGAGCCGGTTCTCGAGGTAGCCCTTGTCCTTGCCCAGCTTCTCGGCCAGCTTCCTGATGCTGTAGCCATGCTCGCGGACCATGCGGTCGTACATGACCGCCTCGTCCAGCGGCGAGATGTCCTCGCGCTGGAGGTTCTCGATGATGGCGATCTCGAGCGCCGTGTCGTCGTCGATGTCCTCGACGATCGCCGGGATGGCCGCCTGCTCCGCGAGCTTCGAGGCGCGCCAGCGGCGCTCCCCGGCGATGAGCTCGAAGCGGCCGTCCTCGAGCGGTCGCACGAGGACCGGCTGCAGGATGCCGTGCTCGCGGATGGAGGCGGCGAGCTCCTCGAGCGCCTCCTGGTTGATCGCGAGGCGGGGGTTCTGCGGGTTGGGCTCGATCTTGTCGAGGGGGACGATGCGCACGCCCTTGTTGCGGTGGGTGTGCTCGGGCGAGAGGAGGCTCACGATCGCCGGTGAGAGGTCGCGCTCCTCGGAGAGCCGGCGGGCCGCCGCGGCCCGGAAGTCAGTCCTGCTCAAGTTCGATCACCTCCCGCGCGAGCTCGCGATAGGTGCGAGCCGCGTCAGACGAGCTGGCGTACGACGTGATGGGCCGGCCGACGAGCGGCGCCTCGCCCAGCTTCACGGTGTTCCGGATGATCGTCGAGAAGACGTGGTGATCGCCGACGACGCGGAGCTCGTCGAGCATGTCCTTGGCGAGGTTGGTCCGACCGTCGTAGAACGTCGGCAGCAGTCCGAGGACCTTGAGGTCCTTGTTGAGCTTCAGCCGGATCGCGTTGATGACCTTGACCAGGTTGTTGAGGCCCTTCATCGCGTAGAACTGCGTCTGCACCGGGATGATGACGTCCGTCGACGCGACGAGCCCGTTGACCGTCAGCAGACCGAGGTTGGGCGGGCAGTCGATCAGCACGTAGTCGTACGGATCCACGACGTCGCGCATCGCCTCGCGGAGGATGGACTCGCGACCCAGCGCGGTGAACAGCTCACCCTCGGTGCTCGCCAGGTCGATGTGCGCCGGCGCGACATC
>JAICUV010000206.1 GCA_025935655.1 Chloroflexota bacterium
CTCGCGTCACCCGGGCCGGTCGGGCATCATCGCCGCCATGCCTGCCTTCGACGACGTCCTGCGCACCGTTGACGACGCCTTCGTCGCCCTGTCGCGGGAGAAGCGGATCCCGGGCGTCGCGTGGGGCGTGATCCGGGACGGCGTGCTCGCCCACGCGGCCGGCACCGGGGTCACCCGTGACGGCGGCGAGGACGTCCCCGACGCGGACACCGTGTTCCGGATCGCGTCCATGACCAAGAGCTTCACGGCCTCCGCGATCCTCCTGCTGCGCGACGAGGGCCGCCTCCGGCTCGACGACCCGGTGGCGGACCACGTGCCGGCCCTGGCGGCGTGGGCGCTCCCGACCCGCGACTCGGCCCCGATCACGATCCGCCAGCTGCTCACGATGAGCGCGGGGCTCCCGACGGACGACCCCTGGGGTGACCGCCAGCAGGCCCTGCCCCTCGAGGAATTCGACGCGCTGCTCCGGCGCGGGCCGGTCTTCGCCTGGCCGCCCGACACGACGTTCGAGTACTCGAACCTGGGCTACGGGATCCTGGGTCGGGTCGTCACGGCGGCGGCCGGGCGCGAGTACCGGGAGGTCGTGCGCGACCGGCTGATGGGCCCGCTGGGGATGACGTCGTCCGGCTTCGAGGTGGACGAGATCCCGCTCGATCGGCTCGCCCACGGGTACGCCCGGGTCGGCGAGGACCTCGTGCGCGAGGGCGAGGACACGTACGGGGCGCTGGCGTCGATGGGCGGCCTGTACTCGACGGTGCGCGACCTCGCCCGCTGGGTCGGGGGCTTCCTCGACGCGTTCCCGGCCCGTGACGACCCCGAGGACGGGCACCCGCTGCGGCGGGCGTCGCGTCGCGAGATGCAGCAGGCGCACCGCACCTGGCCGATGGAGGTGGACGGCCATCCCGCACACGACGCGGCGCCCGTCGAGGGCGGCGGGTACGGCTACGGCCTGTGGGCGGTGTCACGCACGGGGGTCGGGACGATCGTCGGGCACGGCGGCGGCTACCCGGGCTACGGGACCCAGATGGTGTGGCATCCGGCGACGGGGCTCGGTGTCGTGGCGGCGGGCAACCTCCGGTACGCGGGCGTGCACCCGGTCGCGCTCGCCCAGCTGGCGGCCCTCGTCGGGGCCGACGGCGTCGTGGCACGGCGGCCGCGGCCCATGGCGCGCGTGACCGCCGCGGTCGAGCTCGTGGGGCGGCTCATCGAGCGCTGGGACGACGCGCAGGCCGACGCGTGGTTCGCGATGAACATGGACCTCGACGAGCCGCGGCAGCGGCGCCGCCAGGCCGTGGCCGCCGCGGTGCAGGCCGTGGGCGGCCCGTTCCAGGTCGACGACGCCCGCCCCCTCGAGTCCGACGCCCCGGCGCACCGTCGCTGGTGGCTGCGCGGCGAGCGGGGCTGGCTCAGGTGCGGGATCCAGCTGAGCCCGGAGCCCGTGCCCCTCATCCAGGCGCTCGCGGTGACGGCGGTCGTGGAGCCGTCACCGGCGCTGCGAGCCGCCGGCGAGGCGATCGTGGCCGCCGCGGGCGCGGCCGCGTGGCCCGTCGGTGCGCGTGCCGCCGCCACCGTCGACCGCGACGTCGTCACGCGCGGCCTGTCGGTCGTCGCGGGCTGGCTGGGGGAGGTGGAGCTCGGACCGCAGCTCCTGGGTGACGGCACGACGACCGCGACCTGGGAGCTCGTCACACCCGGGGCCACGACGCGGATCGGTCGGGCCCGCGCCCGCCTGGCGATCACGCTGGACGCGGCCTCGGGCGAGCTCGCGGCAGTGACCGTCGAGGCGGCACCGGCCGTCGCGCCGGCCGAGGGCTGGTAGCCGCTTCGCGACGGGGACGCCTCAGCGCCAGAGATCGGGCTGCGAGACCGTCGCGCCGATCGACCCGGCAAGGCGCACCAGGATCGCGAACCAGTCGAAGCGGCTGGTGATCTCGGACGCCCGGAGCGTGACGAGGCGCTCGGCGGGCACGAGCTCGGGGAGCACCCCGTCGAGGATCGCCTCGACCTCGTCACGGAACGCGTCGTTGGTGGAGCGGACGCCGTCGGCCTGGAGCGCGACGTCGGGGAGCAGCCGCACGACGAGGTCGTACGTGCGCGACCAGCGGCGCACGAGCGGGAAGATCTGGTACTCGTCCGTGCCGCCGCACGAACGGAGGTAGTACGCGTAGTTGTCCATGACGCCGCGATCGGTGGCCAGCACGTCGGCCTTCCGGGCGAGCTCCAGCTCCTGGCGGATCTGCGACACGAGGACCCACAGCTGGGCCTCGCCCGTCGCGCCCTCGTTGATCCCGAGCGGGTTGTCGCGGACGACCTCGCGCCCCAGCTCCACGGATCGGCCGGCCCGCTGGACCTCGGCCGCGAATGCCAGCAGCGCGGAGGTCTTGCGGATCCCGTGCGACCCGATGAACGCGATCTTGGCCGGCCGCGGCCACGCGGCGGGCGCGGGCTCGGTCGGCGTGGACGGCTTCCTGCGGGGCATGGCGCAAGGGTATGCCGGGCCGCCGGTCGGGGAGGGCAGGCCGCGGGTCTCGCGACCCGCCGGTTGGTGCGCGGCTCGAGCCACCCGACCGCACGCCCGCAGGCCCGCCCGCACGTCCGCCCGCTCGCCCGCTGGGCGGGTCTACCGTTGCACGCAGGGACCAGCCACCCGCGTGGCGAGACAGATCTGGCGTGGGCACGGCCCCGGCGCAACGAATGGCCCGCTGGGCGGGTGAGGCGCGGCGCGATGCCACCGTAGAGCCGCTGAGCGGGCGATACCCGGATGACGCGCGGCGTGCCGGGAATCGAAACGGCCCCGGCGGAGCCGGGGCCGTGTGATCGGGCGAGGACCCGCTGCTAGAGCGACTTGACCGCCGCGATGAGGTCCGCCAGGCCCTGCTTGGCGTCCGCGAACAGCATCCCCGTCTTGGGGTTCACGTAGAGCTCGTTGTCGATGCCGGCGTAGCCGCGGCCCATCGAGCGCTTCATGACGATGATGTTCTTCGCGTGGTCGACGTCGAGGATCGGCATGCCGGAGACCGGGGAGCCGGGCTTTCGCGCCGCCGGGTTGGTGACGTCGTTGGCGCCGATGACGAGGGCAACATCGCACCGGTCGAACTCCGGGTTGATGTCCTCCATCTCCTTCAGCTGCGGGTACGGGACGTTCGCCTCGGCGAGGAGGACGTTCATGTGCCCGGGCATCCGGCCGGCGACGGGGTGGATGGCGTACTTCACGTCGACGCCGCGTGCCTCGAGGATCTCGGCGAGCTCGCGGACGGCGTGCTGGGCCTGGGCGACGGCGAGGCCGTAGCCCGGGACGACGATGACGGACGAGGCATAGGCGAGCTGGATGGCCGCATCGTCCATGCCCAGCTCGCGGACGCTGCCGCCGGCACCGGCCGCGGCACCCACGGTGCCCTCGCCGCCACCGAACCCGCCGATCATGATGTTGAGCACGGACCGGTTCATGGCGTCGGCCATGAGCTTGGTCAGGATCGCGCCCGACGCGCCGACGAGGGCGCCGCCGATGATCAGGACGGGGTTGCCGAGGACGAAGCCGGCCATGGCGACGGCCATGCCCGTGAACGAGTTGAGCAGGGAGATGACGACGGGCATGTCCGCGCCGCCGATCGGGAGCGTCATCGTGACGCCGAAGATCAGCGCGGCGAGGAGGATCACCCCCATGACCGGCAGGCTGACGTTGCCGGACCACAGGAACAGCGCGCCCGCGATCGTGACCAGCGCGAGCACGAGCGTCGTGAGCTGGCCGCCGGGGATGCGGACCGGCCGGGAGGGCGTGATCTTGAGGCCCATCAGCTTGCCGGACGCGATGAGCGACCCGGTGAACGTGATCGAGCCGATCACGACGTCGAGGACCGTGGCCACGTTGACCTGGAGCCCGGGGACGGTGCCCGCCGAGGCGAACTTGAGGTAGTCGTCGAGCGCGATGAGCGCCGCGGCCCCGCCGCCGACCGCGTTGAACAGCGACACCAGCTGGGGCATCGCGGTCATCTTCACGGTCCGCGCCGTGTACAGGCCGAAGCCGCCGCCGAGCGCGATGCCGGCGAGGATGACGAGCCAGCCGACGGTGTTGAAGCCCGTGGCCACCTCGCCCGCCTCCGTGGAGGCGACCGACGGCTTGACGAACAGGAGGAACGCGGTCGCGAGGATCGCGAGCGCCATGCCGCCCGCGGACAGCAGGTTGCCGTTGCGTGCCGTGGCCGGCGAGTTCATCCGGATGAGGCCCAGGACGAACGCGACGGCGCCGCCGAGCCAGACGAGATAGACGATGGGCTCGATGAAGGTCCAGTCGATGTCCACGGCCTACCCCTCCGCCTTCTCGGCCTTGGGTGCCGTGGGCTTGCGCTTGAACATCTGGAGCATCCGGTCCGTGACCACGTAGCCGCCGACGACGTTGAGGGTCGCGAACGCGACGGCCACGAACGACAGCAGGTACGAGATCGGGGAGTCGGCTGCGATGGCGATGAACATCGCCCCCACGAGCACGATGCCGTGGATCGAGTTGGCGCCCGACATCAGCGGCGTGTGGAGCGTCGCCGGGACCTTGGAGATCACCGCGAACCCGCACAGGATCGCCAGCACGAAGATCGTGAAGTTGGACAGGAAGACGTCCAGCTCGCTCATGCGTTGCCTCCGGCCGGCGCCAGCAGCTTCTGGACCGCCTCGGACACGACCGCGCCACCGTTCGTGATGACGGTCGCCTTGGTGACCTCCTCCTCGAAGTCGAGGGTGAGGTTCCCGTCCTTGACCATGTTCAGGAGCAGGGCCGAGATGTTGCGCGCGTAGAACTGGGACGACGACGAGGGCATCGAGGCCGGCAGGTTCTCGGGCGAGACGATCGTGACGCCGTTCTCGGTGACCACGGTCTCGCCGGCCTGCGACAGCTCGCAGTTGCCGCCGAGGGCGGAGGCCGCCATGTCGACGATGACGGAGCCGCTGCGCATGCCCTTCACCGCGTCCGCGGTGACGAGCACCGGCGGCTTGCGGCCGGGGATCTGCGCCGTGGTGATCACGACGTCCTGGTTGGCGATGACCTCGTTGAGCTCGGCCTGCTGGGCGGCGCGCTCCTCGGCGGTGAGCTCGCGGGCGTAGCCGCCGGCGCCGGTGGCGTCGATGGACGTCTTGAGCTTCACGAACTTCGCGCCGAGCGACTCCGCCTGCTCGGCCGTCTCCGGCCGGACGTCGTACGCGGACACGACCGCGCCGAGCCGGCGCGCCGTGCCGATGGCCTGGAGACCGGCGACGCCGATCCCGAGGATCAGGACGTTCGCCGGCTTCGCCGTCCCGGCCGCGGTGGTCAGGAGCGGGAAGTAGCGGCCGTACGTGTTCGCGGCGATGAGGACGGCCTTGTAGCCGCCGACGTTCGCCTGGGAGCTGAGGGCGTCCATCGTCTGGGCGCGGCTCAGCGTCCGCGGGATGGCGTCCAGGCTGACCGCGGTGACGCCGGCCGTGGCCAGCGTCTCCATCAGCGCCGGGTCGAGCAGCGGCTGCAGCAGGCCGATGACGGTTTGGCCGCTGCGCAGCCTCGCCGCGTCGGCGGGCGCCGGCTTCTGGACGCGCAGGATGACGTCGCTGGCCGCGTACAGCTCGTCGGTGGACACGACCTTCGCGCCGGCGTCCGTGAACGCCGAATCGGGGATCGCGGCACCGGCGCCTGCGCCTGCCTCGACGAGGATCTCGAGCCCGGCCGCCGTCAGCTTGCCGAGCGCTTCGGGCACCAGGGCGACGCGCCGCTCTCCGGCCGCAGACTCCCTGGCGACGCCGACCTTCATGGGCATCACCGTCCGTAGGACACAGTGGGGTGGATGACACGGAGTGTACCGGACGGCGTCGCCGTCCCACCGTTGCGGCACGGTGGCGGCAGGGGTACGTGGACGCCTCCCCGCAACCCGGCCGGAGGGCCCCGTGGTTGCGTCCCGGGTGGGGCTCAGGCCTCGGGCGCCGGCCTCCAGGCGCGGACGCCGCCGCCCGCGAGCTTCGCGCCGTACATGGCGCTGTCGGCACGCTGGCGGAGGTCCGGCTCGAAGTCACGCTCGCCGGGAACGATCCGCGTCACGCCCACCGAGGCCCCGACCCGGTGCTCGCCGTCCGAGGTCGCGTACGGCGCCGTCGCGAGGGCATGGACCCGCTCGGCGAGCGAGAGCGCAGTGGCATCGTCGGGCACGCCCACGAACAG
>JAICUV010000203.1 GCA_025935655.1 Chloroflexota bacterium
CAACCCGTGCAACCCCCGGCCGTCTCCACGCCCAGGCGCGTCGCCACCGTCGGCGGCCAGGCGCTCGGCGTGGTGGGAGCCGTCGTCTGCGTCGTGCTCATCGTCGTCGTGCTCCTCGGTCGTGGCTGGGCCATCGACCAGGTGGACTCGGTGTCGGCGACCATCGACGCCCAGCTGGCGAGGGTCCCGCCGCTCCTGTCGCAGGCGGACACCGCCGTGACCAACGTGCAGGCGAAGGTGTCCGTCGTGAGCGACGCCGCGACCGCCGTCGCGAGCATGCCCAGCCCGGCGCCCGGCCTGCGGGAGGCGTTCCAGTCGGCGATCGCCGCCGTCTCCGACCGCTACCTGCCGCTCCGGGCGAGGTACGCGGAGGCGAGGGCGAACGTCGTGTCCACGATCGACCGGCTGGAGACCCTGGACCGTATCGTGCCCGGCATCACGATCCCGACGGGCCCCACCGAGACGCTGGCCAACCTGGACGCCCGGGTCCAGGCGCTGGACGACAGCGTCATGGCGATCCTCGATGCCGCCTCGGGCGCAAGGCCGATCGCGGACGCGGCGACAGCCGTCGCGACGAAGACCGCGGACGTCGTCACGAAGCTGGACGGGCTCCACGCGAGCATCGCCGAGCTGGAGACGAGGCTGGCCGAGACCCAGGCGAAGCTCGACTCGACGGCGGACACGATCCGCACGGTGATCACGCTCCTCTCGCTGGTGCTGGTGCTCGTCCTGCTGTACGGGATCTTGCTGCACGTGATCCTGTTCCGGGCCGCCCGCGGGGCTGCCTCCGAGCCGGCCCCCGCCACCGGCTGAGCACCCCGGGAATCGAGAAGGCCCGACCCCTCGCGGGGCCGGGCCTTCCTTCGTTGCCGGTCAGGCGACGAGCTTGGCCTTGAGGGCCTCGTACTGCGCGTCGGTGATGACGCCGGCGGTCTTCAGGTCCGCGAGCTTCTTCAGCTCGTCCGCGGTGGACACGCCCGACGCCGCCTTCATCGCGGCCTCTGCGCGGACCATGCCCTGCACGTCGGAGGCCGTGACCTTCGGGCGGGCGATGAGGTAGATCAGCGCGCCGAACCACGGGATGAGGATGAGGACCAGGGCCCAGACCGCCTTCATGCCGCCGCTGAGATCATCACGACCGAACAGGTCCATGATGCAGCGGAACCAGATCATGATCGCCGTGATCCAGAAGAAGATGATCGCGAGCCCGATGAAGAACTCGAACAGGTTGCCGAACATGTGCTGGAACACCTCTGGTGCGCGTTGGAACGGAGCAGGGCTGCGCCGCTAGCGGAGGTCCGTCACCAACGCCGTCGGCGATTGTCCGACATTACGAGGGCCTTGCAAACTGCGGATCGCCCGGATGGGATGAGACGGCGGGCCCGAGACCCGCGATCAGCGCCTCGACCCCGGTGGCGAACGCCTCGTCGACGCCGCCGCCGAGACGGAACGCACCCGCCGTCTCCATCGACGTGAAGCCGTGCACGAAGGCCGTGAGGGCACGCGCCGCGGGGAGCGCGCGGCCCTCGCCCGCGAGCGCCGCGGCGACCTCGAGCACCGGGGCCGCGGAGCGTGCCAGCTCCGCCTGCGGGATCGGCAGCTCGGGGCCCAGGTCCGCGAACAGGAGCGCCGCCGTCCGGGGCCTGCCGTGGGCGAAGGCGCGGTAGGCGGACGCGATCGCGCGCACCCGTGGCGCGGGTTCGGCCGACGCGGTCGCGAGCGCATGCTCGAGCGCCGCGGTGAGCTCAGCGGCCGCGGTGGCGATGACGCCGCTCACCAGCTCCGCCCGGTCCCGGATGTGCTTGTACAGGGACGGTGCCCGGACCCCGACGCGGCTCGCGACGGCGGCCATCGTGACGGCGTCGAGGCCCTCCTCCTCGAGCAGCTCCCGGGCGGCCTCGAGGATCGCGTCCCGCGACGTCCGGGCCGGCGCGGGGCTCACCGCCCGTTCCCGCGCAGCCGGCCCAGGTGGGTGTCCGCGAACGCGCTGGGGTACTTGAGGCCGTAGCCCGCGACGCGATCCATGCCCGTGTGGGCGACGAGGATGCCGCCTGCCGCGATGACCGGCGCCCAGCCCGCCGCGACCCCGAGCGCGAGGACCAGGATCCCGCTCCCCCAGTTGTGCGCGAGGTTGTACGTGAACGCCCCGGCCCGCGGTCCGGCGAGGTAGCCGGCCATCGAGATGTCGACCGCGAGCAGGAGGGGGACCAGCAGGATCCACGTCGTGCCCGTGCCGAGGAAGATGGCGACGCCGGCGGCGAACGCGGCGAGCCCCTCCAACCTGAGCCAGCGACGGGGCGTGCCGGTCACGGCGCCGGGGATCCCGGCTAGGCCGCTGGCCGAGTCGGCAGACGTGGTGCGGGCCGGAAGCGTCGCGAGGGACGGTGTGGTCGTGGTCATGGGAGGCTCCTTGGGGTCGCGGTTCGTTAGCTACGATACATAGCCTTCATAGCTACTGTCAATAGCCTTCCTGCGGCGGGCGACGATGGACACCAGGGCCGATGATCAGGGCGTGTCCAGCCGCGCTCCCGCCAGCCTGATCGTCAGCCCGCTCGCCTCGCGGGTGCGCGATGCCTCGAGACGCGACGACGTCATCGCCCGGGCACGCGCGGCGATCGGCGCGCGCGGGCTCGCGGACCCGGCCGTCGTGGTCACCGGCGATCCCGCCCAGATCGCGGAGGCGGCCGTGGCGGCCGTCGCGGGCGGCGCGGGCCTCGTGGTGATCGCCGGGGGCGACGGGACCATCCGGGACGCGACCGGCTCGCTCGCCGGGTCGGGCATCGACGTCGCGCTCCTCCCGTGCGGCACCGGGAACCTGTACGCCACGTCCGTCGGGGTGCCGCGCTCGCTGGACGACGCCCTTCGCCTCCTCGCGAAGGGAAGGCCACGCGCCTTCTATGTCGGGGAGGTGCGCCTGGTCGCGCCCCCCGGCGAGCCGGACGCGGACCTGCCCAGCACGGCGCTCGGCTTCTGCGTCGCCTGCGGGACGGGGTTCGATGCCGAGGTGATCGCCGCCACCGATCGCGAGATGAAGCGGCGCTACGGGGTCGCGGCGTACTTCCTCGCGGCGAGCCGGCTGCTCCCGGGGCTCTCGCCCCGACCCACGGTCCTCGTGATCGACGGCGTGCGCACGGAGCTCGAGTCCGTCGTCGTCCTGGTCGCGAACTGCGGCGAGGCCATCCCGGGGAAGCTCCGGCCCCGCCTCCCGATCGAGCCAGACGACGGCCTGTTCCACGTGTTCGTCCTGCCGCGCGGCGGGATCCTCGGCGGGATCCGTGGCGCCCTGGAGCTCATGACCGCCGAGAGCCGGGGGATGTCGCCGTCCGGCCACGCGATGCGCCTCACCGGTCGCGAGGTCCGGGTGGAGGTCTCCCCCGCCGGGGCGACCCAGGTCGACGGCGACGCGTTCCCGGCGGCCTGGCTGGACGCCCGGGTCCGCCCCGGCAGCCTGCGGGTGATCAGCTCGCGGGGCGCGTGAACGGCGTGCAGGACGGGCCGCCGAGGACCACCATGTCCGGTATGGAACCCTCCGCCCCGCCGCCCGGGCCCGGCCGTCGGCGGCCGTTCGCGCTGCTGATCCTGATCGCGCTGATGGGAACCAAGGGCGCCCTCATCCTGCTCATGCTCCTGGGCACCTTCACGGCGTCCGACAGTCCGATCCTGCGGGCGCTGCGCATCGAGAGCCTCTCCGAGGCGGTCCGCACGAGCAACCTCGCGCTCGTCGTGATGCTCGTGGTCGCGACGATCCTGCTCCTGTCCGCCGTCGGGCTGCTCGCCTTCCGGCGCTGGGCGTGGCTGCTCGCCATGGTCACCACGGGCCTGTTCATCGCCGTCGACATCATGGGCTTCTTCGCCGGCGAGGCGAACTACCTGTGGATGGCCCTCAACATCATCACGGTGTTCTACCTCAACCAGCGCGAGGTGCGGGTCGGCGTGGGCGTTGCGTCCGAGGACGGCCGCGACGACCTCGTGGTGGGCGGAGGCGCGGGATGACCGAGCCGGCGATCGCGCAGGCAGACGGCCGCGCCGCCGAGGACGAGGCGCTCCTGCGTCGCTTCGAGCCGGTGCTCAAGTTCACGCACGGCGAGCTGTTCTTCCCGACGCCGGCCGAGCGCTACCTCGAGGCGTGCGATCTCCTCACGGGGACGTCGCTCCACGACTGGCAGGTCCTGGTGCCGGCGGGCGAGCTCGACGAGGCACGGCTCGTGGAGCTCGGCGACGCGCCGCCGGGCGAGGTCCGGTTCCTGCGCTTCGTCCAGGAGCCGCTGAACCCCATCGAGCTCGCGCGGTTCAACGGGCGACCCGGCCGGCCGACGTTCGAGGCACCGGGACGGCTGGCTCGGGTGGGCCTGCTCGCCCGGATGCTCGACGCGGCGCTCGTCGCCTCGCTCCTCGTCCGGGGCAAGGTCCCGGGCGGGACCGCTGCCGCGGCTTCGATCAAGTACGAGGCGATCCGGGCCGCCGACCCGCGCGTGTCGTATCACGGCCGCGTCGTCCGGCGGGCCGGCTGGATCGTGCTCCAGTACCTGTTCTTCTACCCGATGAACGACTGGCGCTCCACGTTCGACGGCGCCAACGACCACGAGGCGGACTGGGAGCAGGCGTTCGTCATCCTGGAGGAGCTTCCCGGCGGCGACGTGCAGCCCACGTGGTTCGCGGCGGCGGCCCACGACGAGCACGGCGCGGACCTCCGCCGGCGATGGGACGACCCGCGGCTCGAGAGGCAGGGCGAGCACGTCGTGGTCTACCCGGGAGCGGGCTCGCACGCCACGTACATGGAGCGCGGCGAGTACATCATGCGGCTCCCGCTCCCCGGCGAGCAGGTGCTCCACGGTGTGCTGGACTTCGTGCGCCGGACGTGGCGCGACTCCCTCAACCAGCCCGATCCGGGCGACCTCGCCGAGACGCTCAAGCGGCTGGTGTCGGTGCCGTTCGTGGACTACGCGCGTGGCGACGGCGTGACCGTGGGTCCCGGCCAGGAGGTCGAGTGGAGCCCCATCGTCATCTCGGACGCGAACCCGTGGGTCGACGGGTACCGCGGCCTGTGGGGCCTCGACACGGGCGATCGTCTCGCCGGCGAGCGCGCGCCGGCCGGGCCCAAGTACACGCGCGAGGGGACCGTCCGCCAGGCCTGGAACGACCCGATCGGCTTCGTCGGGCTGTCCGGCAGCCCGACGCCGGCGGATTCGCGTGACGCGATGGTCGAGCGGATCGCCGAGCTCGAGGCGGAGCGCGCGAAGGTGGACGCCGAGGCGGAGGCGGTCGCGCGCGACCTGCCGAAGCTGGGCATCGAGGTCCGGGCGCTCCAGCAGGAGACCGGTGCGGCGGCCTACCGCCAGCGGCGGATCGCCGAGCTGCGCGCGGGCGAGGCGAAGCTCGCCGGCCTCCGCGCATCGTCGGCGGAGCTCAAGGCGTCGATCTCCGCCGGCAACGACTTCCTGCGGCGGTACGACACGGGCTGGCGCGGCGATCCGCGGGGACACCTGTCGCATGCCGCGACGCCCGAGCCGCCGGACCTCACCAAGCGACGCGTGTTCGCCGAGACGTGGGCGGCGCTCTCCGTGGGCGTCCTCGTCATCGCGCTGGCGGTCATCCTGTGGTTCCGCCTGCTCCCGATCGGCGCGACGCTGCTGCTGCTCGTCATCGGCTACCTCGCCATCGAGTCGTTCGCCCAGCGCCGCGTCGAGACGCTCCTGCTGCGGATCACCGTCATCCTCGCCGCGATCTCCGCCATCCTCCTCGGCTACCACTTCCTGCGCGAGCTGGTGCTCCTCGGCCTCGGCGCGCTCGGCCTGTTCATCCTGCTCGACAACGCGGGCGAGCTGGGCCGGTCCAGGACGCGCAAGGGCGAGCCGCAGGCCTCCGAGGACGGGACCCCCGTCGATGGGGCGCTGCCCCCGGTCGAGGGGGCGGTGCCGGTGGATGACGGCGCGCGGGCGGCGGCCACCGATCAGCCCGGCGAGGACCTCGACGAGGACCTCCTCGCGGTCGCGCCGCCGACGCCACCCGAGTGGGAGCCGCCCGCCCTGCGGCGCCCGGCCGAGGAGCCGCGACCGGACGACACGCAGGAGTGGCACTAGGCACGGCGGCTCTCGCATTGCAGATGTGTGGCGATCGGGAGCTGTGGCTGGAACCCGCCCCCGTCCGCGGGTACAGTGCGCGTCTGTCGAGCCCAACCGGAGGAAGCCACGCTGCATCAGGACACGCGCGTCCCAGTGCGTGAGCCGCACGAACCAACAGCGGATTC
>JAICUV010000338.1 GCA_025935655.1 Chloroflexota bacterium
CGCAGGCTGGAGCGACGGGCCGGCCGGGTCGACGTCCAAGTGGAGGGCGGCGGGGTCGTGGAGGCGGACCAGGTGCTCGTGGGGACGTCGGCGTACAGTGGCTGGCTGCGGCGCCTCTCGTCGACGTTCGTGCCGGTCTACGACTACGTCCTGATGACGGAGCCCCTCATCGCGCCCCAGCTCGACGCGATCGGCTGGGCCGGGCGCGAGGGGATGTCCGACGCGGGCAACCAGTTCCACTACTTCCGGCGCTCCGCGGACGACCGGATCCTGTGGGGCGGCTATGACGCGATCTACCACCCGGGCAACGCGGTGAAGCCCGAGTACGACGCCAGGCCCGCGACGTTCGACGCCCTCGCACGCCACTTCGTCGAGACGTTCCCGCAGCTGGACGGGATCCGGTTCACGCATCGCTGGGGCGGGGCGATCGACACCTCGACACGGTTCAGCGTCACGTTCGGCGACGTGCTGGGCGGGCGCGTCCACTACGCGCTGGGGTACACGGGCCTCGGCGTGGGGGCGACGCGCTGGGCGGCGGGAATCCTGCGCGACACCGTGCTCCGGCCCGACTCGGAGCTGCTGCGGCTGCGGTTCGTCCGCTCGCGACCGTTCCCGATCCCACCCGAGCCCGCGCGGACCCCGGCGGTCGAGGTCATGCGCCGCTCGGTCATCGCGGCCGATACCCACGAGGGTCGTCGCGGGGTCTTCCTGCAGGCGATGGACGCGCTCGGGATCGGCTTCGACTCGTAGGCGGGGTCAGGCTTTCGGCCTGACCCAGTTCGGCAGCTCCGTGGCGAGCGTCACCAGCGGCAGCGAGCCGTGGCCGATGAGCTCGTCGTGGAACGCCCTGATGTCGAACCGGTCGCCGTCGCGGGCCTCGAGGTCCCGGCGCAGGCGCCGGATCTCGCGCATCCCCGTCATGTACGACAGCGCCTGCCCGGGCCACGCGATGTAGCGGTCGGTCTCGATGGCCGCGTCGGTCGGGGTGAGACCCGCGGTGAGCAGCCAGTCCACGGATCGCTGGCGGGTCCAGCCGAGGCCGTGGAGACCCGAGTCCACGATGAGCCGCGCCGCTCGCCATGCCTGGGCGTCCAGCATGCCGAGCCGCTCGCCGTCGTCGCGGTAGAGGCCCAGCTCGTCCGCGAGCCGCTCCGCGTACAGGCCCCAGCCCTCCACGTACGCGCCGGCCACGGCACGGGCGCCGAGGCGGCGGAACGCGCCGAGCCCGGGGTGCTCCATCTCGAGGCTGATCTGGAAGTGATGACCGGGAACCGCCTCGTGGAACGTGTACGCGGCCAGCTTGTGGAGCGCGAGCCCGTCGAGGTCGACCGTGTTGATGTAGTAGGTGCCGGGTCGCGAGCCGTCGAGCGTCGGCGGGTAGTAGTACGCGGGCGGCGCGTCCTGCTCCTTGAACGGCTCCACCGGCTTCACGATGCAGCCCGCCCGCGGCAGGCGGCCGAACACCTGCGGCGCCACGGCACCGGCTCGCTCGATCGCCCGCGTCACGTGCTCGAGCAGCGCCTCGACGGTCGGGGCGTGGTTGGCCGGGTCCGCCATCAGCGACCGGCGGTACGCGTGCACGTCGTCGCCGAACCCCGCGCCACGGGCGATCGCGCGCCGCTCCTCGTCGATGTGCTCGTACTCGTCGAGGCCCACCTGGTGGACGTCGCGGGGGTCCAGGTCGAGGGTCGTCCAGCGGCGGATGAAGTGCCGGTACAGCTCCTCGCCGCCCGGCGCGGAGACGATCCCGGGCACCTCGCGCGTCGCGTCCAGGTACTCGCCGGAGAGCGCCTCGAGATACCGCCGGTCTGCCGGGTAGACGACGTCCCGCACCACGTCGCGGACGCGCTCCCGGTCCTCGTCGGTCGCGACCCTCGACAGGCCGGGGATCACCGCCTCGTCGAGCGGCGTGTCCACGAGCCGGCGGAGCTGGTCGATGGTCCGCTCCGCGACGATCCTGGACGCGGTACGCCCCGACGCGCGACCCTCGTGGAGGATCTCGATGTGGGCATCCATGTACGGCCCGTACGCGCGGAGCCGCTCGAGCCACGCCTCGAGGAGCTCGGGCGTATCGGCGCGCTGGAACGTGGCGACCTGGGGCAGGACCGTCTGGGGGCCGTAGATCTGGTCCACCTCGCGGATCTCGTAGGCGTGGAGCGCCTCGTCCTCCTCCGCGAGCTCGGTCAGGACGCCGAAGATGGCCCGGGTGATCCGGTCCTCGTTGCTGAGCTCCTCGTCCGGGAGCGCGTCCGCCGCCGCGGTCGCGCGCCGCAGGGCGTCCAGCTCCTCGGTGCGTCCGGTCAGGGACGGATCCGGGAGCAGGTGGTTGTAGCGCTCGTCGCCGTACACGGTGGCGGAGGTCGGGTTGAGCCGCAGCGCCTCCTCCCAGTAGGCGTCGCCGATCGCATCCATGCGGCTCGGCTTGACGGCGGCGTCGGTCACGTCGGAGACCCCCTGTCGCTGGTCCGGGCGCGCCCGCATCGCGGGCGGCGGGCTCGGGATGGACAGGATCGAGGGTACCTCGCGCGTGCCCGACGGGCGATCGAGCGGGGACCGCGCTTGACCGGCGGGCGGACCGCGCGCACGCTCACCGGGTGCCCGCCGCGTGCGCGGGACGCGGCGGAGCGGACACGGGAGGCGAGCCATCAGGCGCGAGATCGAGGCGGCCCTTGCCCCGCTCGTCGGGCTGCCGCTCACGGCGGCGACGCGGGCGGTGGACATGGCCACGTTCGGGTTCGGGGCGCTGCCGGCGGCGGTGACCGGCGCGACGGGGGTCGTCGCCGCGTACCGGCTGCACATCCAGGAGATCTGGCGGATCCAGCAGGAGGGCGAGATCCTCGTCGGGTACGCGGACTACTTCTTCCCGCCGGACGGCTCGCGCGTCGCCCGCGCGGACTTCACCGCCCGCGACGCCCCGCGGACCAGGCGCGACGACCTGGTCGACGCCTGGGTCGCCCACGATCCCGACGGCCCGCACGTCGTCGCGGGCGTCCGCGGGACGCGCGCCGGGGACCTCGCGATCGCGTTCGGCGACGGATGCGTGCTCGAGACCTTCGCCTGCTCCGTGTCCACCGCCGCCGACGGCAGCGACGAGTTCTGGCGGCTCATCCCGCCCCGGGCCACCGGCGCCGAGCGGACGTTCGTCGTGACGGCCCACGGAATCGAGCACTAG
>JAICUV010000368.1 GCA_025935655.1 Chloroflexota bacterium
ATGCCCACGCGAACGGTCATCGATCAGGACCTCCAGGATGGCGGCGACGGGTGCCGTCGAGCGCCTGGGCAGACGCGCTCGACGGCTCGAGGTGACGATTGACGGGACGAACCGGATGCTGCCCCACGACGGCCGGTCGAGGCGACGTCGGGAGCGCGGCCGCGGTCGCCGGCAAGGCGAACGCGGCGGCGACCCCGAAGCCGGAGATCACGCCACCCGCGGCGTGTCGCCCGGTGAACCGGTCGGCACGAAAGCTCGTCCCCGCTGGTGCCGAATCCATGACGAGGTCGTGTGCGACGGCCGTTGAAGCGGACAGGGCGTGACCTCGGATCGGACAGGAACCAGCGTTCGCCCTGAATCCTAGCAAATGGCCTTGCACGCTCCCGCGACGAGGGGCCCGGTTCAGAGGTGCCGAGGGGACCGGCAGGGAATACCAATGAGCCCCCACCGGCAGTGCCGGTGGGGGCTCATCGTCATCGCATCGATGGTGGCGGTCAGCCGCCGATCTTGAACACCTTGCCGCCACAGATCGGGCAGGTGCCCTGGAGGGCCGGCTTGCCGTTCTTCATCGTGATCTGCTGCGCGTTCTGGACTTCGACCTTCTTCTTGTCCTTGACGCAGTAGGCCTCTGCCATTGTCGACTCCTCCTCACGCATACCGCGTCACGAGAGCACGCCTCTCCTGTCCACGGAATCGCTGGGTTCTGGCGCTCAATCCTGGGACCAGAGAGACGGGCGCCAGCGCGCCGCTCCGGCCTTGGCCTTCTGGCGGTCGATCTCCGCGAGGACCACGAGGCTCTCCAGCCCCGTCTCCACCGCAGCGGCCTCCGCCCGGTCCTTGCCCTCGCCGACGACGAACTCGCCGGTCCGACGGTTCGCGTACACGGCGCACACGACGCCGGCACGACAGCCTCCGAGACCCGCAAGCACGAGCAGCGCAGAGGCTTCCATCTCGAAGTTCAGGATCCCCTGCCGGGTCATCTCCTCGGCGAGGTCAGGGTAGCGGATGGGAAGTTGCGGGATCGGGCGGCCCTGCGCACCGTAGAAGCCGGGTGCCGTGGCCGTGATTCCCATGTGGTGGCGGTGCCCGAGGCGGCTCGCGGCCTCCTCGAGGGCGACGACGCATTCATAGTTCGCCAGCGCCGGGTACCCCTCGTGGACGAACCAGCTCGTGGTCGTCTCGAGCCGGACACTGCCGGTGGAGATCACCAGGTCGCCGAGCTCCATCCCGTCCTGGAGGGCGCCGCACGAGCCGATGCGGATGAATGTCGGGTGGTCGGCGATCGCGAGGACCTCGGCGAGCACGATCTCCACGTTGTCCGTGCCGATGCCGGTCGACAGCGCGGTCACCCGGAGCCCGCGGTATTCGCCGGTCGCGCTGGCGAACTCGCGGTGGCGGTGGGTTCGCTCGATGGAGTCGAAGCGCGACGCGATGCGCTCGACGCGGTCCTGGTCGCCGGGGAGCAGGATGTAGTCCGCCAACTCACCCGGGCCCAGCCCGATGTGGTACTGCCGCTCGCCGGCGGGGACTGCGACGCGGGAATCCGCGTTCGGCAAGGGCCATGCTCCTGCTCGCTCACGCACGAACGGCGTGAGGCTGCGCCCGAGGATAGGGGCCGGATTCGACGAGCGTCAAGCCGTTCTGCACACGCACGACGCGAGCGTGGACCCTGCACGGGCCGTGCTCGGCGCCCGAACGGGCGGTGCGCGACCGATCCGGGCGGCCCGCGCCGCGGTCCGCGGGGCGGCGCGGCAGCGCGGGACGGGGCGTCGGGCGGGCGGGCGTGGGGGCCTCGGGCTCATGCCGCACCCGTACCCGGGCCGGTCGGATCGGGGTCCGCCACGCCCCGTCCGAACGCCTCCAGCCGGGCGACGATCCGGCGCCGGAGCGCCCGCTGGGCGCGGTGCCGGCGGGCGAGGGTCACGGCGACCGAGAGGAGCGTCACCAGCACGAGCGTGCCCGCGCCTGCCGACGCCGGATCGATGCCCATGCCGCGCCCCAGGGACGCACGCACGGCGTCGCGGTCCACGTCCGCGGCGACGCCGGCCACGGACGGAGCCGGGCTCGCCGGTGATTCGCCCCCGGCGAGGTCGCCGACGAGCTCGATGTCCGCGGGATCGCGGACGACGAGGACGATCTCGTCACGGCGCTCGGGAACGCCGGTCGCGTTGAGCGCGTCGCCCGGCGCGAGGAGCGCGAGCACGTCTGCTGCCGCGTCCTCCACGACGACCCGTGCGATCGCCGTCCCGTCGTCGATGCGGAAGCCGTCCGCCTCCACCGCCGTGACGATGCCGCCCGTCCGGACCCGCAGGCCCAAGCTCCCCTCGAGGTCGCGCAGGTCGACGTCGCGCACGGCGGAGGCGTCCGGCGAGGCGCCGGGCCCGTTCACGCCCGGGAGCGCGGACTGGCCCGCGCCGGCACCGGCCCCGGCGTCCGCGCCCGGTGACGCCTTCGCCGACACAGCGGCCGGCCCGAGCGCGAGGTCGGACGAGCGCCGCGGCACGATCGCGAACCGACGGTCGGTTGCCGTGGGGTAGGGCCGCTTGACGATCCCGGTGACGGTCGCG
>JAICUV010000049.1 GCA_025935655.1 Chloroflexota bacterium
AGCTGTACGCCCGCGCGGCGGCCAACATCCCCGAGGGCCTCTCCGCGGCCGAGACCGCCGACCTGTTCGCGGGCTACTGCGAATCCGCGCTCGCGATCGACGATGTGCCGGTGATCGAGGAGACGGCCCGCAGGGCGCGCCAGTCCTATCTCGACGCCGGGATGGCGATCGAGGCGGCGGACATGGTCGTGATGCTCGCCGCGAACGCGCGACGCGACGTGCGGCCCGCCGCGGAGCGCCGCCGGCTGCTGGACGAGGCGGACAGGGAGCTGCTCGCGCTGCCGCGGAGCCCCGACCGCGACCTGGTCCTGTCCGAGGTCCGGTCGATGCAGGGCCTGCTTGCCACGGACTCCGGGCACTACGCCGCCGCCGTGCCCCTGTTCGAGGAGGCGCTCGCGTTCCGCCGCGCATCGAGCGACCCCGACACCGGGGACATCGACTACACGCTGTCCACGCTCGGCGTGTACGACGGCCGGGTCACCGAGGGGCTCGGCGCGATGATCGACGTCGCGCGCGGTGCGCGCGCGCTGCACCAGGAGAGCCTGGGCGTCACGGCGTTCCGCTGGACGACCGCCACCGCGACACGCGTGATGGCCTACGACGTCGCGCTCGAGTGCCTCCTCGAGGGCATGCGCTACGCCGCGGAGATCGAGCAGTCGTACTGCCGCCACGTGATGGCGGCGGCGTCGTCGCACCTGGACTGGGCGGCTGGACGCTGGGATGACGCGGTCGCGACGGCCGGGATCGAGCTCGTCGAGAACGGCAGCCGGCGCGGCAAGCAGGGCTCCCGCGACACGCTCGGGTTCGTCGCCTTCGGCCGAGGTCAGCTCGAGCGCGCCCGCGTGCTGCTCGAGGAGTCGCTCGAGATCGGGCTGCCGAGCGCCGAGGTGGAGCTCGTGCTGCCCGCGATGTGGGGCCTCGCGGAGACGGCGCTGCTCGACGGATCGCCCGACGACGCGTTCGCGCGATGCGAGGCGGCGGTCGCGCTGGCCGAGCCCACCGAGGAGCGGGCGCTGCTCGTCCCGTTCGTCGTGACCGGCGTCCGCGCCGCGCTCGCCGCCCGCCGCCCCGACGCCGCCGAGGCCTGGCTGGAGCGCATGCGGGGCCTGCTCGGGGGCTGGACGTCGCTCGCCGGGCACGCCCTCGACCACGGCGACGGCCTCCTCCGGACGAGTGCCGGCTCCACGATCGCCGCGCGCGCCTCGCTCGAGTCGGCCCTCGCCGGGTGGATCGCGCGTGGCCGGACCTGGGAGGCCTCCTGGGCTCGCCTCGACCTTGCCGCGTGCCTCCTGCGCTCGAACCGCGACGGCGAGGCGCTGGGGCCGCTGCGCGAGGTGCGCGAGCTCGCCGACCGGCTGGACAGCGACCCGCTGCGCACGCGCGCCGACGAGCTGCTCGCGATCGCCCGCAGCCGGGGCGCCGAGGTTGATCCCTGGCGTCCGCTCACCGCCCGCGAGTTCGAGGTCGCGCGCCTCGTCGCCGACGGCCTGACGAACGCCGCGATCGCCGAGGAGCTGCGGCTCTCCCCGCGGACGGTCGGGGCCCACATCGAGCACATCCTGGCCAAGCTGGGGTTCACCCGCCGCGCCGAGATCGCCGCCTGGGTCGCGGCCATGGGCGTGGGCGCCGCCGCGGGCTGACCGCCTGCCCCTGGCTTGGGGGCGCCGGCACGCGTCGGGTCAGGCTGCTCCGAGCGCGATCGCCGCCGTGGACAGCACGGCCACGAGCGCCCAGATCGCGAGGTCGACCCGTCCGATCGGCCCGCTGCGCCCCGGCGCGAGCGCGTCGTCGGCGGGCTGCGGACGCGCGACTAGCTGGGTGCCCAGGAGGCCCGCGACGAGCGCGATCTCGAACGCGGTCGACACGAGGTCTGCGGCGCCCACCGCCTCGGGCATCCCGGGATCGGGACCGAACGGCAGGCCGGCCGTCCTGGTCCATGCCCACAGGACGACGGTGGCGAGGTTCACGACGATCGCGACCCACGCAAGCCGACGGGATGGGCGATCGAGATAGGCGAACGGCCAGATCGCCTGGAACCAGCCGAGGAGCGCGAAGAACAGCCCGAAGGCCCACCACTCCTCGAGATGATCGGAGATCACCGCGAAGTGGATCGCGGCGGCACCGACGGAGCACGCGGCCCACCAGCTCACGGGCATGGTGCGGAGCGCGCGGCCGGGCGAGGGCGCGGTGGCGTACATGGGCCTGGGCCTCCGTTCGGGGGTGCGATGGACGCCGGCGCGAGGAGCACGCCGGCGTCCAGCCGCGGGTTCAGGCGCCGATTCGGCAGCCGCCCTCGCTAGAGGTGCGTGCCCGGCGAGTTCGAGTCGTTGCAGAACGACGCGCCCGGGGCGAAGCCGTTCGGGAAGTGGAAGCCGGGGCCGGGGCCGCCGGGCAGGCTCGCGCCCTCACCGGCGATGTACTGGCCGACGCCGCCCTTCGGCGGCCAGTACGGGAGGAACAGCTGGTTCATGTCGACGACGTACATGCCGACGATGTGCTGGCCGTGGACGGTGATGCCCAGCGTGTCGGCGCAGGTCGGGTCACTCGCCGAGGCGGCGGCCGGCGCGGCCAGGGCGCCGAGGGTGAGGGCGCCGGCGGCGAGCAGCCGGACCAGGGGACGATGCGGGACGCGTGCCATTGGGTGACTCCTTCTCTCTGGACGTGTGACGCCGGGTGGCGCCTAGACCTCGACGGTGAGCTCGTAGATCTCGGGCGTCGGGTGGCCGGCGCGATCGTGGATGCGCAGCACGGCCTCCTTCGTGGGACCCGTCGCGAGGCAGAACACCTTCCCCGCCTCGGGATCGAGCCATGCGCGCTCGAAGTGGACCGACTCGTCACGCTCGATCGCGAGGTCGCGGTCGTGCGCCTCGCGGAGCTGGTCGCCGGTCACGCCGAAGAACCCGCTGTGAACATCCATGAACTGGGCCATCTGCCACCTCCTCGATCGTGGCGCCCTGGTGGCGCCGAGGCGGCAACGATCGACCAGCACGCCGATGTCGTCATCGGTAGATCGACGGATGTGCGGGTCGCCGATGACCGATGGGTGCGTCGCGCGAGCCTCGCGCCGGGGGGATCGCGGCTCGCGCCGCGGCGGATCGCCGCTCAGCCGGCCCCGAGGCGGGCGCGGACCTCCGCGAGCTGGGCCGCCACCCGCCCGGGCGCCGTCCCGCCGATGACGTCGGCGCCCGCGAGCGAGCCCTCGATCGTCGCCGCGGATCGGAGGGTGGCCGCGATGCCGCGCTGGTGGGCCAGACCGCGGGCCGTCTCGTCGTCGGAGCCGTCGAGCGCCGCACGGAACGCCTCGTCGGGGAGTGCCGCGAGCGTCGGGATGCCCTCGGCCTCCGCGCCGCCCACGAGTCCGCCGACGATGTGGTGGGCGGCGCGGAACGGGACGCCGCGACGCACGAGCTCGTCCGCGAGCGCCGTCGCCGTGGTGTAGCCCTCCTCGGCCGCCGCGCGCATCCGGTCCGCGTCCACGACGAGCGTCTCCACGAGCCCCGCCATCACCGCCAGCGAGGCGTCGAGCGTCGCGACCGCCGCGAGGAACGCCGGCTTGTCCTCCTGCAGGTCGCGCTGGTACGCGAGCGGCAGCCCCTTGAGCAGCGTCAGCATCGCCGTCAGCGCACCGATCACGCCCGCGGACCGGCCGCGCACGAGCTCGGCCGGATCGGGATTCTTCTTGTTGGGCATCATCGACGAGCCGGTGGAGAACGCGTCGGCAACGCGCACGAACCCGAAGCGCGGGTTCGACCACCAGGTGACCTCCTCCGCGAGGCGGGACAGGTGGACCATCGCGAGCGCGGCGGCGGCGAGGACCTCGACGACGAAGTCGCGGTCCGAGACGGCATCCAGCGAGTTCCGCGTCACGCCGTCGAAGCCGAGCTCGGCCGCCGTCGTGTCGCGGTCGAGCGGGTATCCGGCGCCGGCCAGGGCGCCCGCCCCGAGCGGCGAGACGTTGACCCGGCGCCGGGCGTCGGCGAGACGACCGCGGTCTCGCTCCAGCATCTCCACGTACGCGAGCAGGTGATGCGCCAGGAGCACCGGCTGGGCGGGCTGGATGTGCGTGGTGCCGGGCAGGACGGCGTCCCCTTCGCGTTCCGCGAGGTCGACGAGGGCGCGCTCGAGCGCGAGGAGGTTTGCATCGAGCCGGTCGATCGCCCGGCGCGTCCAGAGGCGGAGGTCCGTGGCCACCTGGTCGTTGCGCGAGCGGCCGGTGTGCAGCTTCCCGCCGACCACGCCCACCCGCTCGGTGAGCATGGTCTCGAGGTTCAGGTGGACGTCCTCGAGGGCCGGATCCCAGGCAACGGCGCCGGCCTCGACGTCGGCCCGCAGCGAGACGAGGCCGCGCTCGAGGGTCGCCACCTCGTCGTCGGTGAGCAGGCCCGCCCGACCCAGCCCGCGGACATGGGCGATCGACCCCGCGATGTCGTCCAGCGCGAGGGCCGCGTCGACCTCGATCGAGCGCGTGAAGTCCGCCATCCGCGCGTCCGGCGCGCCGTCGAACCGGCCACCCCACATCCGCATGGCTACCTCCCGCTCCCGACGGCCCGCAGCCGGGCGGCCGCGTCCTCGGGCGTGACGTCGCGCTGTGCCTCGGCGAGCAGCTCGTAGCCGACCATGAACTTGCGCACGGTCGCCGAGCGCAGCAGGGGCGGATAGGCATGCCCGTGGAGCCGCCACGCGTCCTCGTCCGCGTCGTCGCAGAACGGCGCACCGTGCCAGCCCAGCGAGTACGGGAACGGGACGCCGAACAGCGCGTCGTACCGGCGCAGCGTCGCGCCGAGGATCGCGGCCAGGGCGTCCCGCGCGGCATCGTCGAGGTCCGGCATCCGGGCGAACGACCGCTTCGGCACCACCAGGACCTCGAACGGCCAGACCGCCCAGAACGGCACGAGCACCAGCCAGTCCTCGTTCTCGTCGACGACCCGCGGGCCACCCGTCTCCTGCGCCGCGACGTCGGCGAGCAGCTGGCGGCCGATCCGCGCGTGGTACGCGCGCTGGCTCGCGTCCTCGCGTGCAATCCCCGTCGGCAGCGCCGTCCCGGCCCACACCTGCCCGTGCGGGTGCGGGTTGGAGGCGCCCATCGCCTCGCCCCGGTTCTCGAACACCTGGACCCAGCGATAGCGCGCCCCGAGCTCGGCGGTCTGCGCGGCCCACAGGTCGATGACCCGGCGCACGTCCGCCGGATCCATGCCCGCGAGCGTGAGGTCGTGGCGCGGCGAGAAGCAGATGACGCGGCACGTCCCCTGCTCTCCCTCGGCCCGCAGCAGGCCGTCCTCCAGGACCGCGTCGCTGGTGGCGGGCCGGAGCGCCGCGAAGTCGTTGGTGAACACGTACGTGGTGGCGTACGCGGGATTGGTCTCGCCGTTCGCCCGGGTGTTGCCGGGGCACAGGTAGCAGGCCGGGTCGAACGGCGGCCGCTGCTCGACCTGCAGCCGCTCCTCGCCGCCCTGCCACGGCCGGTTCGTGCGGCCCGGCGACACGAGCACCCATTCGTCCCGCAGCGGGTCGTAGCGCCGGTGCGGCTCGGCGAACAGCGCCGGCAGCTCAGCCATGGACGACCGCCGCGCCGCGGCTCGGGACCACCTCGAAGACCCGCGCCACGAGCCCGGTGCGGGGGCCGTAGTCGCGCAGGACGGCGTCGCGCAGCCCGTCGACCGCCTCGCGCCGGACGAGGTTGACCGTGCAGCCGCCGAACCCCGCGCCCGTGAGCCGCGCCCCGTAGACGCCGGGCACCCCGGCGGCGATGTCGACGAGGGCGTCCAGCTCCGGGCTGCTGATGCCGAACAGGTCGCGCATGGAGGCCTGGCTCGCGTAGAACAGGCGACCCACCTCGTCCAGGTCGCCGGCCGCGAACGCGGCGACCGCGGCGAGCACGCGCTCGTTCTCGTGGACGATGTGCTCCGCCCGGGCGAACACGAGCGGGTCCATGCGATCGCGTGCCGACTCCAGCATCGCGGGCGTCACGTCGCGTAGCGCGGTGACGCCGGGCTCCGTCTGCGCGATGACCGCGACCGCGGCCTCGCACTGCGAGCGGCGCTCGTTGTAGGCCGACGTCTCGAGCCGCCGGGGCGACCCGGAGTGGCAGACCACGAGCGCGACGTCGTCGAGCGGGAGCCGGACCGCGCGGTGCTCGAGCGTCCGGCAGTCGAGCAGCAGCGCGCTCCCCTCCTCCCCGAACGCGGACGCGAACTGGTCCATCAGCCCGCAGTTGACGCCCACGTACCGGTTTTCCGCGCGCTGGGCGGTCCGGGCGAGCGTCATCCGGTCGAGCGGCGGCAGGGCGCCGCCCACGAGCGCGAGCGAAGACGCGAGCTCGAGCGCCGCCGAGCTCGACAGGCCCGAGCCCTGGGGCAGGTCGGACGCGAGCACCCCGCGGAACCCGCGCGTCGCGACGCCCGCCTCCGCGAGCGCCCACGCGGTCCCCGCGAGATAGTCGATCCAGGACCCGGTCTTGGGCCCGATCGCGTCGAGGTCGAAGCCGGCCCGCTCGCCGGTGGCGGCCAGGGTCACCTCGACCCGCCGGTCGTCGGTCGGGAGCAGGGCGATGGCGATGCCGAGCTGGATGGCGACGGGGAGGACGAACCCCTCGTTGTAGTCGGTGTGCTCGCCGATCAGGTTGACACGGCCGGGCGCACGCACGACGCGGATCGCCCCCGGGTCCGCGGCGGCCGCCGGCTCTGCCTCGGCGAGCCGCCCCGCGAGGGCGCGCGGATCGCGCGCGAGGTCTGCGGGCGAGGTGGCGGCCATGGGTCAAGCCTACCGTGCGCCGTTCGGCCCCGCGCGCTCAGGCGTCGAACAGGTAGCGCTCGACGGCGGGCCCGATCGCGGCCGCGATCTCGTCCGGCGTCATGGACGCGAGCGGCTCGACCCGGATGATGTAGCGGGCCAGGACGAGCCCGATGAGCTGCGACCCCGCGAGCGCGGCCCGGGTCCTCGCGTCCTCGCCCGGCACCGCGGCCGCGAGCGCCAGCAGCGGGCCCTCGGCCAGGACCTCGCGCATCATCGCGGCCGCCACCTCGTCCGTGGACGCGGAGCGCACGACCCCGAGCAGCATCGGCCGGATCTCCGGGCGGTCCCACAGCTCCACCACGAACCGGACGAACCGCTCCCCCACCCCGGGCCCGCCGCCCGCCAGGAGGCGCGGCACGACCTCGTTGACGTCCACGGGGAACCGCATTGCGGCGATGAACAGGCGCTGCTTCGTCCCGAAGTAGTGGTGGACGAGCGCCGGGTCGACGCCGGCCCGGGCCGCGATGTCGCGGACCGACGCCCCCTCGAAGCCGCGCTCGCCGAACGCGGCGCGGGCGGCGTCCAGGATCCGGGCCCGCGTGTCCCCCGCGCCGGGCCTGCGCCCGCGCCCGCCTCTCGCGACGCCGTGCTCGGCCCCCGCGTGGACCTCGTCCGTGCCGCGGGCCCCGCTCACACCACGTCCCGGCGGATCGTGAGCGACGCGATGACCGCGAAGAACACGGCGATCAGGGCGAGGACCGCGACGTCCACCTGGACCGCCGCCGCGCCGAGGTCCGATCCGCGGATGAACACCTCGCGCAACGCATCGACGGCATAGCCGAGCGGCATCAGCAGCACGAGCGGCTGGAGCACGGACGGCAGCGACTCGACGGGGAACAGCACGCCCGAGAGGAGGAACTGCGGCGCCAGCACGATCGGGATGAACTGGATGATCTGGAGCTCGGTGCGGGCGAACGTGGACAGGAAGATCCCGAGGCTGATCGCCCCCAGGGCGAGGAGCAGCACGATCACGAGCGCCAGCAGCGGGCTCCCGGCGACGTTGATCCCGAGCCCGATCGAGAACTCCGGCAGCGGCCCGATCGGCGGCACGTGGACGGTGCCCAGGGCCCACACCAGCAGGAGCGCGACCTGGACCGTGGCGAACAGGCCGAAGCCCACCGTGTACCCGGTCACGATCTCGCCCCGCGTCACGGGCGTGGCCATCAGGCGCTCCAGCGTGCCGCCGATCCGCTCGCGGAGGAACGACACGCCCGTCAGGACGTACACGAAGAAGTAGACGAAGAACGCCACGATGGCGGGCGCGAACGGCGCGATGGGGTCCGCGCCCTTGCCGCCGTAGATCGTCTCGTGCACGACCGGCGGCGGTGACGCGCCGGCGGCGCCAGCCGCCGCCCCGACGACGGCCGCGGACACCTGCTGGAGCTGGGCGCCCTCGGACGCCGGGTCGACACCGAGGGTGATGAACGTGATCGCGCCACCCGACGCCAGGTCGGCGGGCAGGACGAGCGCGAGGGACACCGTCTCCGCGTCGACCGCGGCGCGGGCCGCCGCCTCGTCGGGCAGGACGGTCACGGTGATCCCGTCGTCCTGCAGCGCCGCCGTCAGCGGCCCGCCCACGGCGCCGGCCATCGGCGCCGGGAGCTCGTTCACGAGCCCGACGGTGGGCACCGGCGTCTCGCCGGCGCGCAGGATGAACGTCACCAGGCCGGTGATGATGATCGGCGCGACGAACAGCAGGGCGAGCGACGGCCGGTCACGGCGGATCTCCTGGGTGACGCGCCGGATGATCGCGCGCAGGCGCCGCGCGCTCACGCCGCGACCTCCGCGTCGCCCGCGAAGTGCAGGAACGCCGCCTCGAGGTCCTGCGTCCCCGCCTCCGCCCTGAGCGCCTCGCCCGTCCCGCGGGCGATGACCTTGCCCGCGCGGACGAACAGCAGCTCGTCGCAGCGGTCGGCCTCGTCCATGACGTGGCTGGACATGACGATCGTCGTCCCGGCGTCGGCGAGCGATCGGAAGTGGGCCCAGAACTGGACCCGCAGCAGCGGGTCCACGCCGACGGTCGGCTCATCGAGGAACAGCACGGTGGGCCGGTGGACGAGCGCGCAGGCGAGCGACAGCCGGCGGCGCTGCCCGCCGCTGAGCGTCCCGGCGATCGTCCGGGCGCGATCGGCGAGGTCCACCAGCGCGAGCGCCTCGTCCACGGCGGCGCCGGTGTCCGCCCCGTAGGCCGCCGCGAAGAACCGCGCGTTCTCGCCCGCGGTGAGCGCCGGGTAGATCCCGTCCCCCTGGGTCATGTACCCGATGCGGCCGAGGATCCCGCGGTCCGGCATCCGGACGCCGAGCACCTCGGCGTGGCCCGTCGTGGGATGGGTCATCCCGGTCAGCAGCCGGATCAGGGTCGTCTTGCCCGAGCCGTTCGGCCCGAGGAGCCCATAGATCCGCCCCGGCGGGAGCTCGAACGACATGCCGTCCACGGCCGCGACCGGTCCGAACCGCTTGACGAGGCCGTCCGCGCGGACGGCCGGTCCATAATTCATCATGCGTTGAATTCTACGACGCCGCGCAAGCCCCGCGGCGAAAACTGGTCCACGATCCCGACGCGTGATTGGCCTACCAGTCTGGGCCAAGGGACGCGTATCATCCGCCGATGCAGCGCAACTCGAACACGGTCGTCTGGGCCCTGTTCCTCGGCCTCGGGTTCCTCTGGGGCTCGTCCTACTTCTGGATCAAGGTCGCCCTCGACAGCGTCCCGCCGTTCACGCTCATCGCCGGCCGCCTCGTGCTGGCCTCGATCTTCCTGTGGTCGGTCGTGCTGCTGACGCGCGAGCCGCTCCCCCGCTCGCGCCGCCAGTACGGGCACCTGTTCGTCATGGCGCTCGTCAACATCGTGGTGCCGTTCGTGCTCATCGGGTACGGCGAGCAGTCGATCGACTCCGCGCTCGCCTCGATCCTCAACGCGACCGTGCCCCTGTTCGTGATCATCCTCGCGCCGATGTTCCTGCCCGACGAGGGCATCACCTGGCCGCGGGTCGCCGGCCTGGCCGTCGGGTTCGCGGGCGTCATCCTGCTCGTCGCGCCGGACCTCGTGAACCTCTCCGATGCCGACATGACGGGCGAGCTCATGCTCCTCGGCTCCAGCCTGTCGTACGGGATCGGCAACGTGTACGCGAAGCGCAACGTCAAGGGCCTGGCGCCGCGCATCCCGGCCCTGTTCCAGGTGTTCCTTGCGGCCTGCGTGATCGTGCCGATCGCGCTGGTCGTGGACCGGCCGTTCCAGGCCGTCCACCCGGCCCCGGAGGCGATCCTCGCCATCGCGTGGCTCGGGATCCTGGGGTCAGGCTTCGCCTACATCTGCTACTTCACGATCCTCGCGAACTGGGGCGCCACGCGGACCTCGATGGTCGCGTACCTGCTGCCGGTCGTGGGGATCGCGCTCGGCTCGATCGTCCTCGACGACCCGCTGACGATCAACCGGATCCTCGGCACGCTGCTCGTCATCGCCGGCATCGCGCTCGTGAACAGTGGGCCGACGCTGCGGCGCCTCGTGGACCGACGCGCCGACGTCGCCCAGGCGGAGGGTCGCGGCTAGCAGCGGCGACCTGGGTGACCCCGCCGGCGTGCCCGGTGCCCGCGGCGAGAGGCCGACTGTCCGCCCGGGGCCTTTACGCGCCGACGTCGGACGGCGTGGGGGACGTGGGCCCCGGCGGCGCGGGCTCGGTGAACCGCTTGGCGCCCCGACGCGGCATCCACAGCCAGCCCAGGATCGCGCCGGCGATCGCGAACACGGCGCCGACGCCGAACAGGACCTGGTGCGCGGGGCCGCCGTAGATGAGGCCACCCAGGACGTTGGCGACGAACGCGGCGATCCCCGCCGTCGTCATCGACGCGAGGGCCTGCCCCGAGCCCTGCAGGCGCGACGGGAGCAGCAGCTGCATCGACGTGACGCTCGCGATGAAGATCCCGGCGTATCCCGTCCCCGACAGGACCCGGGACGCGATGATCGCCTCGGGCGACGTGAGCACCACCCACGAGGCGAACGCGACCGCGGACAGCAGCGAGGCGCCGACGAACATCGTGCGCAGCCCCACCCGGCGGACGATCCGGCCGGCGGCGACCATCGCGACGACCTCGGCCGCGGCCGCCGTGGCGGATGACAGGGCCACCTGCGGCGGCCCGCCACCCAGCTCCACGACCCGCAGCGAGAGGAACGAGAACCCGGCGAACACGCCGACGTGCGCGATCCCCACGGCGAGCAGCACGCGGACGAGCCTGGGCTGCAGCGTGAGCGCCTCGCGGATGGCGCCGCCGCGCCGCTGGACCACGAGCTTCGCGCGCTTGAGATCGGGGAGCCCGCCGCCGAGCCACGCGATGACCAACGCGAAGCCCACGAACAGGAACGGGGCGGGCCAGTACCCGGCGACGCCGTACAGCACGCCGAACCCGATCGCGCTGACGGTGAACGAGGCCGACAGGAGCGCGCGCACCTTCCCGTACTGGCGCCCCGGGTCCTCGAGCGCGTTGACGGCGAGCGCGTCGGACAGCGGGCCGGCCGCGCCGTAGCAGGCCGCGTAGCCCACGTAGGCGACCGCGAGCAACGGCAGCCCGATGGGCAGGGCGAACACGAGCAGCGCTACGGCCGCCCCGAGCATCGCGAGCCGCAGCGCGCGCGAGCGGCCGAGGACGACATCACCGAGGTGGCCCCACGCCGGAATCGAGACGATGTAGGTCAGGCTCGTGACGGCGTAGACGAGTCCGATGGCGCCCGGCTCGAACCCGCGGTCGGCGAGGATGACGGACGCGAACGGTCCGAACGCGGCGACGGCGACGCCATGGAGCAGGTAGAGCAGGCGGATTCGGGGCATCGCCCGAAGGGTACGGTGGATCGCCGCTCGCTCGGACGACGTCCGCCCCATCCGGGGCGGGCGCCGGCCCTCGACGCGAGCCTCAGCCCCCGAAGCGCTCCCGCAGGCGGGGCAGGATCTGCTCCCCGTAGCGGGCGATGGCCGCTTCCTGGTCGGGGCCCGGGAAGTGGAACACGAGGTGGGTGAAGCCGTACTCGGCGATGTATGGAGCCAGCTGCTCGAGGTGCTCGTCGGGGTCGTCGGACACGAGCCAGCGGCGGTGCGCGTAGGGCTCCGCCTCCCTGGCCGCGACCTCCATGTCCCGGGGATCGTGGATGTTCGCCTTCTGCTCGCCCGTGAGCGCGAGCGCCGCCCAGACCTTCGTGTCCTCCATCGCCCGCGCGAGGTCGGGGTCGAACGAGACCTTCATCTCGATCATCCGGTCGATGCCCGAGGCGTCGCGGCCCGCCTTCTCCGCGCCCTCGGCGAGCGCCGGCAGGAGCGTGTCGGTGTACAGCTCGGCGCCCTTGCCGCTGGTGCAGATGAAGCCGTCGCCGAGCCGGCCCGCGAGCCGCGCCGCGGCGGGACCCGAGGCCGCGATGTAGATGGGCAGGGCCTCGTCGGGCTTGTCGTACACCGTCGCCTCGTGGGTCCGGTAGTAGGTGCCCTCGAAGTCGACGATCTCGGCCCCGGGCGCGGTGAGCGCCTGGATGAGCTGGACCGCCTCCCGGAGGCGCGCGAAGCGCTCCGACTGCTCGGGCCAGTCCACGCCCACCGGGACCTCGTTCATCGACTCGCCGGTGCCGACGCCCAGGATCACGCGGCCCGGGGCGAGGCAGCCCAGCGTCGAGAACGCCTGGGCGACGATCGCCGGGTTGTAGCGGAACGACGGCGTGAGGACGGACGTACCCAGCGTCACCCGGCTCGTCGCCTGGGTCGCCGCGCCCAGCCACACGAGCGCGTTGGGCGCGTGGCCGTCCGTGTGGCGCCACGGCTGGAAGTGGTCGGAGGTCCAGACCGAGTCGAAGCCCGCGGCCTCTGCCGCGACCGCGAGGTCGAGGAGCCGCCGGGGCGGGAACTGCTCCGCGGACGCCTTGTAGCCGAGTCGGAACGGGGGCATGGGCTCCTCAGGTGGTGTGGCTGGCCGTCTCGTCCATGGTGGAGCCGATGGGCCCTTCGTGTCGAACGGCGCCGGCCTGCCGTGATCCGGGCCCGTCGTCCCGGGTCATCCAGCGATGGCCAGCACCGCCGCTCCCACCAGCACCAGCACCGAGCCCGCGAGGCGGGCGCTGACCTCGCGGCGGCCCACGGCCTCGTGGAGGACCACCACGCCCCACGCCGACGTGATCACCACGGCGGACTCGCGGAGCGGCGCGACGATCGCGACGGGCGCGCGCGACAGCGCGAACAGGACGAACGCGTAGGCGATGAACGTGAGCATGCCCGCCAGGACCGAACGCGGGACGTCGAGCGGCTCGGACGACGGGGCGAATCGCCCGCCGGCCACGCGTGGTCGGGCCACGCCCACGAGCACGAGCCCGACGGCGCACACCGGCCACAGGATGCCCGCGTAGAACCAGGCTGGCGCCAGCTGCACGCCGACCCGGTCGAGGGCCGAGTACGTCGCGATCATCGCGCCCGTGAGCAGCGCGAAGGCCGCGGCGGCCCGGTCGTCGGCTCCCGCGGCGGCGCGCAGGAGGCGCCACGGCCGCTGGACGACGAGCAGGCCGCCCAGCAGCAGGCCCACGCCGATCCACGCGCCCGGCGCGAGCCGCTCGCCCAGGATTCCGACCCCGATGACGATGGCGAGCAGCGGCGCCGAGCCGCGGGCCAGCGGATAGACGACCGAGAGGTCGCCACGCCGGTACGCGGCGGCGAGGAACACGAAATAGGCGACCTCGACCCCGCCGGAGACGATGCCGACGACCCACGCCTCGGGCCGGATCGCCGGCTGCCCCGCGACGATCCAGCCGATCACGACGAGCGGCACGAGGACGGCCGACGACGCGGCAACGCCGACGGTCGCCGTCCGCAGCGGATCCCCCGCCGTCTTGAGCAGGATGTTCCACGCCGCGTGGAGGACGGCGGCGATCGCGATGGCGACGAGGGCGGCGGAATCCACCGCCCGAGTCTAGGCGGTGGATCCCCCGCGGGGCGTGACGGTCAGCGCTCCACGTCGCGGCGGGAGAGGCCCCACGCGCCGAGGAGCAGCCCGCCGATGGCGATGACGACGCACGCCGTCATGCCGGCCCAGTCCCATGTCCCCACCATCGGCTGGCCGAGGTGGGAGGTCAGCGCAAGCTCGCGGACCACGTCCGGCAGGTCCAGCGCCGGGACGAGGAAGTCGATGAGGAACGTGATGATCACGATGGCGGCGACGAGCTCGCCGGCGAACGACGTCGTCACGAGGCCGCCGAACGCGAGCCCGACCCCGGCGAGCGCCAGGGCATACAGCCCGATCACCACGCTGCCCAGGATGGGCGTGGCGACGTCGCCGCCGGTGATCGACGATCCCAGCCCGACGCCCCCCGCGATGATCAGCGTCATCACGACGATCGCCGCGAACAGGCCCAACCCGCCTCGCGCGGCCCAGGCGAACCGCGACATCGGCGTGGACAGCAGCATCTCGAGGCGCCCGTCCTGCTCGTCCGAGGCCCAGCCGCCGACCAGCGTCGAGGCCGCGAAGCCCGCGAGGATGAACCCGAACATCACGAACGTCAGCTCCAGGAAGCCGCCCGCACCCTCGAGATCGATGGTCGGGAACAGGCTCTTGAAGATCTGGAGCGCCTCGGGCGCCTGCTGCTTGAGCGCGTCGGTGAACGAGGAGGCCGCGCCGCCGAGGACGAACGCGAACAGGCCGATCCCGATGCCCCACGAGACGGCGACGGGGAGTCGCTCTCCGAACGAGCGGCTGGCCGGCCCGCGCAGGCCCAGCAGCGACGCCGGCATGGAGGGCCACGGGACGCGGGCCGTGACGCCGAGGTCGCGCCGGGCGAACAGCTCGATGCCCACGATGAACAGCACCACGGCCACGAGGATGGCCGGAATGAGCCCGACCCACTCGCCGCCGCCGGTGAGCGGGTGGAAGTGCGCGGTCCAGCCCCACCAGGTGAGGTTGGCGAGCGGCGCGAAGGCCGGAAGCGCGACCTGGTAGCCATTGATGAAGTAGCCGCCGAGCAGCACGGCGCCGGCGATGGCAGCGGCCCCGCCTCGGCCGATGAGCGGCGCGAGCGCGAACGCGACGGAGCCCGAGGCGAGCGCCATGACCCCCAGCCAGATCGCGAACCCGAAGGCCGCGGAGGGCGGGATCTCGTCACCCGGGAGCGTGTTGAAGGCGAGCCCGGTGACGATGGCCGTGAGGGCCAGGACGACGACGACGATCGCCATCCCGGTCAGGTGGGCGAACAGCTTCTCGATCGCGATCCGGCGCATCCCGAGCGGCGTCGTCGCCACGAACTCGAGGCTGCCGCGGCGCGACTCGCTGGCGAGCGTGGACGACAGCGCGATCACGGACCACAGCGCCGCGATGAGCGCGAGCGACGGCCCGCCCTTCCAGGCGACCGATCCGGGCATCGTCTCGATGGCGATCGGGAACGGCTGCCCGTAGATGCCGGCCATGACCGGCGGCAGGCTATTCACGAGGTTGGACAGCTCGAGGCGCGACTCGGGGGTCGCGTACGCCCCGCCGAAGGCGGCACCGGTGGCCAGGAACATGCTCGCCATCAGGCCGCACAGGATCAGGACGGCGAGGCGCGAGTCGCGGAGGGTCTTCGCGTAGACCGTGCCGAAGCCGTAGATCCGGCTCCAGGGCGAGATGGTGGTGCGGCCCGCGGACGGGACCGGCCCGGTGTGGGTGGTCACGACGCCACCTCCTCCGTCGGCGAGCCGTACTGCGCCAGGAAGGTCTCCTCGAGGGTCGGCTCCCGGCTGACGAAATCGAGCAGCTCGTAGCGGGCGGCGGCCTGGACGACCGGGGTGATCGGGCCGGAGACGCGCATCCGCAGCGTGTGGTCCTCGACGTGGACCTCCGAGACGCCGGGCAGGCCGGTGAACGCCTCCGCGGGCACGCCATCGACGAACCGCAGCTCCACCTCGTGGTGGGCGAGGTCCCGGAGCCCTTCGACGCTGTCCACCTTCACCAGGCGGCCGTCGCGGATGATCGCGACGCGATCGCAGGTGCGCTCCACCTCGGACAGGATGTGGCTCGAGAGGAACACCGTCCGGCCCTCGGCCTGCGCCTCGCGGACCAGCGAGTAGAACGACTGCTGGACCAGCGGGTCCAGGCCCGAGGTCGGTTCGTCGAGGACCAGCAGCTCCGGGCGGTGCTGGAGGGCGATGACGAGGCCGATCTTCTGCTTGTTGCCCTTCGAGAGCTCCTTGAACTTGCGGCTGGGGTCGATCTCGAACCGTTCGATCAGCTGCTGCTGGTACGCGCGGTCGACCCCGCCCCGCAGGTTGCCGAAGTAGGCGAGCGTCTGGCCGCCGGTCAGGCGGTCGTAGAGCGCGAACTCGCCCGGGATGTAGCCGAGCCGCCTGTGGATCGACACCGGGTCCACGGTCGTCTCGATGTCGAACACGAACGCCTTGCCCGAAGTGGGCCGGATGAGGTCGAGCAGGGTCCGGATCGTGGTGGTCTTGCCGGCGCCGTTGGGGCCGAGGAACCCGAAGACCTCGCCGGGAAGGACCTC
>JAICUV010000094.1 GCA_025935655.1 Chloroflexota bacterium
GCCGCGATCTCGAGCCGGATCGCCGGGCCCCACGTCGCGGCGCTCGGATCGTCCTCGTCGGGCATGCGCGGGTAGCGGATCTCGTACCCGTCCCCGAGCTCCCGGCGCAGGCTGTCGACCAGCGCGTCATCCCAGGCGTCGTGCGTGCCCGCGCCGGCGCCCTGGATGAACAGGACCTGCTGGGGCGCGGGCATCACGCCGTCCCGGGCCCCGCGGGCGTCCGGGCCAGGCGGTCGTGGGCCTCCGCGAGCAGCGGCTTCACGGTCTCCTCGAACGTCCGGCGGCTCGGGTTGAGGATCGCGATCCAGCGCTGCTTCGCGTAGACGGGGTGGGGGAGCAGGGTGTCCAGCGCGGCGTAGTCGGGCTCGCCGTCCGCCGAGATCAAGCGCTCGAACGTCGCCCTGCCTACGCCGATGTTGAGCCGGAAGACGCCGTCCCGCGCGAGGTCGGACGGCGTGCCCATGTCGTGCTCGTCGGTTGTGACGACCGTCGCGAAGTTTGGCCACTGCGAGGCGTCGAGCGAGAAGAACCGGGCGTTCATCGCCTCGCCGACGATGGTCTCCGGGTAGGTGGTGGTGATCCAGGACGTGATCTCGTCCGCGTCCGGGTCGGACGTCGTGTCAGTACGCATGCCCCGATCGTAGGCACGGGCTGTCAAGATGCGCGTACCCTGCCCGCCATGGGAAACGTGATCGACTACGTGGAGCTCGCGGTCGATGACCTCGAGCAGGCAACGGCCTTCTATGCGGCGGCGCTCGGCTGGGCGTTCAACGACTACGGCGGCGGGTACGCTGGGATCAAGGATCCGGCCAGACCGAACCACGAGTTCGGTGGGCTGAACCCGCACCCGGCGTCGTCTCGAGGCGACGGCATCCTGGCCCTCGTGCGGTCGGATGATGTCGATGGTGCGCTGGCAAGCGTGCTGGCTGCGGGCGGCCGCATCGCCGCCGAGCTGGCGCCGTATCCCGGCGGCCGGCGGTTCACGTTCGCCGACCCGTGGGGCAACATCCTCGGGGTCTACCAGCCGAGCGAGTAGCCGACCAGGGACCTCCGGCGATTCCACCTTGCATGGAGAGGCGCCGGCGGAGAAGATGCGCTCCCGAGGGAGGCATGGGAGCACGCTCCCGCCAGTGCGGCGTCCCACCCGGTCGCCTCGACCGTCGCGCTGGGCCAGCGGCGAGACCGACCCTCCAGATGGGCAGCTCTGCCCGGGAGGTTCCCGCATGCCGAAGTTCATGGACATCCACAAGGGGATGGTCGGCATCACGCCCGAGGCGCTCAAGGCCGCCCACGAAGGCGACCTCGCGATCCAGGCCGACGAGAACGTGAGCTTCGACCACGCGTGGGCCGACCCGGTCAGCGGCACCGTGTTCTGCATCTCCACGGCACCCACCGCCGATGCGGTCCAGGCCATCCACACCCGCAACGGCATCCCGCCCGCCGAGATCCACGAGATCACGATGGAGGTCTGAGCGGGCAATCGACGACCAGCCCCGGACTTCGCCGGGCTACCGGGACGGAGGCGTCCCGGCCGACGGGTCGATGAGCGTCCAGTCGGCCGGGACCTCGCCCGTGGGTGGGAATGGTTCGGCGCCGGCCTCGACCAGCGCCCGGCGGGCGCCCGACGGCATCACGGCGAGCTCGGCGGCGCGCCGGAGATAGTCGACGAGGACGGCCTCGTCGATGTCGATCGCGGGCTCGAACGTGAAGTACCGGAACTTCTTGAGCCCCTCCTGGGCGCCCTGGAGGATGTGCTCCGGGTCGGCGAGCAGGGTCCCGTGCTCGAAGCCCAGGTGGATGTGGCGACGCTCCGGCCCGATCCACGCGAAGTTCCGCACACGGCCCTTCTCGGGGAGCGAGTACGCGATCCAGCGCCAGCCGGGCCGGACGGTCTCGGCGCTGCCCGGGACGGTCGCGAGGATGAGCGATCGGAGGGCGCGGCCCGTCTCGCGGATGGCGGGCGGAAAGCCGTCGAGGAGGAACTCGGCCGGGGGTGCGTCGCTCATGGCCCCATCATCGCCGCGCGTCGCCCCGGACCTGTCAGGAATCCGGCCGGGTCGGCCCGACAGTCGAGCGGCGTGACGGTGCCCGCCCCAAACCGCGGGCGTCCGATGCGCGTACGTGCACCCAGGACCTCAGATCGAGGGCCGCACCAGCCAGGGAAACGCACCTTCATGTATCGCTTCCGCACGCTGACGGGTCTCCTCGTCGGCGCAACCCTGCTTCTCGCCGCCTGCAGCGCAGGCGCAGGTGGCTACTCGACGTCCACCGCCACACCTTCTGCCCCGTCCACCGCCGGTGCCGTCACCGTCAGTGCCGGAACCGCCGGGTCGCTCGGCTCCGTCCTCGTGGGCCCCGACGGCCGAACGCTGTACACCCACAGCGGGGATTCGATGAACAGCTCGACCTGCACCGGCGCCTGCCTCACGGCCTGGCCGGCGCTGACCGCAGCTGCCGGGCAGCAGGTGACGGCCGGACCGGGCGTGACCGGCGCACTCGGCTCGTTCGTCCGTCCGGACGGCAGCCAGTGGATCACGTACGGCGGCATGCCGCTCTACTACTGGGAGGGCGACGCCAAGCCCGGCGACGCAACGGGCCAGGGTGTCGAGGGGTTCGTCGTCGCGACGGTCTCCGGCACCGCGGCGGCACCCAGCATGGCGGCGCCCCCCACCGACGCGCCGCCGTCCACGAGCGGCGGGTACTCGTACTAGCGCGTCCGATACCGTCGGCGCCCGTTGGAGCCCAACGCTCCGGCGGGCGCCGTTCGGTTCATCGCGGGGTTGGGCGCCATCGCGCGCTGCGAGGGAAGCGTTCGGGCCTCTCGACTGCCCTTGGAACCCCATGTGCCTGCCGGTGGCAGTTGCGCCGCTGCGCGAGATGGCGCACCTTGACACCGTGACCATGCAGCCACCGAGCGCGCCGAGCGAACCACCCAAGGACACGCCGGCGCCGCCGCCCCCCGCGCCACCGGAGCCGTCCCGGGACTGGTACGCCCAGCCGTTCGAGACGCGCGAGATCCGCAAGGCGCGGGAGCGAGCCGATCGCGCCTCCCGGCGTGCCGACCGTGCCGCGCGACGTGTCCGCGAGGCGCAGGATCGGGTGGCCGGCCAGCGGACGGGATCGCGGCAGCTGATGGACGTTGCGGGCGACGCCGCGACGGCCGCGCTGACAGCGGTGTCCGCGGCGGCCGACGAGGCGCAGGCGAGGCTCGCGGCGAAGGCACGGATGCGGGAGCTCGAGCACGCCGTCGTCACTGCCCGGGCCGGCGGTCGGGTGGAGGTCTCGCCGCCGACGCGTGAAGAGGCGTTGCGGCTGGCCAACCGCGTGGATCCGGGGTCTGCGGGGGCATCTGCCGCCCGGGGCCTCGGGTTCATCCTCGCCGGGATCGCGGCGCTCGTGATGATCGTGATCGGCGGGTTCGGCTGGATGGCCGTCGGCGTCCCTGTCGCGATCCTCGTCTCCGGCGGCTGGCTCGGAAACCAGCTCGAGATCACGGACCGGCGGCGCAAGGCGGCCCGGATCCAGCTCGAGCTCGCGCGCGCGGGCCTCCCGGCGGCGGAGCTCGCGCCGGGTACGACGACGAAGCAGCTCGCCGAGGGTGGCGGCGGCGCCGTCACCGTTGCCGCCGGGTCAACGCTGACGGCGGGGGCGCCCGGCGCCCGGCCACGGCTGGTCGAGGGCGGTGACCCGCGGACCCGCGCGGAGATCGTGGCCAGCCTGGACCGCCTCGTCGCGAACGTGAGCGGGCTCGTCGACGAGACCGACGTGGCGACAGTCCGGCGCATCCGCGACAGCGCGGCGCTCGCGCTGCCCGCAACCGACGCGCCGCTGGACCTCAGCGACCACGAGACCTGGCTCCTGCGCCAGATCTGCATCGACTACCTGCCGGCCGCGCTCGAGCACTACGTCGCGCTGCCGCCGGACCGCGCCTCGGAGCCGGTGCTCGACGGACGGTCTGCCCGGCAGGTGCTGGACGAGCAGCTGGCGCTGATCGAGCGTCGCCTCGGCCAGATGGCGACCCGGACCTACCAGCGCGAGGCGGGCGGGCTGCTCACCCACGGACGGTTCCTCGGCGACGTACTCCGCCCGGACCCGTTCCAGGAGCGCCTGGCGAAGCTCGCCGGCAACGGGCCCGATCCCACGCCGGTCGCCGCACCGCAGCCGGCCCAGGCCCCCGCACCGTCGGCGACAATGGACGGGGCGGCAGGCCAGACCCGCGAACGCGCCTGACCCGAGCGCCACCACAGGAGCCTGTCATGACCGACCAGTCACTCGAGCTGCCGCCGTCCCCGACCGGGACGGGTGGCGAGCCCGGTCCGGCGGACGACGCGTCCTCGACCCCGACGCTCGTCCTGGAGGCGCCCGCCCCCGTGACGCCGGTCGCGCCGGCCCAGGCGGCGGGAGCGGTCCCCATCTCGGACACGGACCGGACGAAGCTCGACGACATGGTGTCCGGGTACCTCGACACCGTGATGTCGCTCGACGTCCACAGCCAGGCGTTCGCCGACCGGATGCGGGACATCGGGAAGCTGGGCGACGACGACATCCGCTCCGCCGCCTCGGTGTCCAACCGCCTGCTGGACAAGCCGCTCGCCGCCATGAAGAACGGCGGCCTGACGCAGACGTCCGGGGTGAGCCGGTCGCTGGTGGACCTCCGGCACCAGATGGAGGACCTCGACCCGTCCACGCAGGGCGACCTGTTCAAGCCGCGCAAGCTGCTCGGGATCCTGCCCGTCGGCACGCGGAGCCGGCTGCTCGACTACTTCGACAAGTACCGCTCCAGCCAGCAGCACATCGATGCCATCATCACCGCCCTGTTCCAGGGGCAGGACGAGCTCCAGCGCGACAACGCGTCGATCGAGCAGGAGAAGGCCAACCTCTGGACGAGCATGGGCCGCCTGCGCCAGTACAGCTACCTGGCCCAGACCCTCGATGCCGAGCTCTCCGCGAAGATCGCCTCCATCGAGTCGACCGACCCCGATCGGGCGCGCGTCCTCAAGGAGGACATGCTGTTCCCCGTGCGGCAGAAGAACCAGGACCTGCTCACCCAGCTCGCGGTGAGCGTCCAGGGCTACCTCGCCCTCGACATCATCCGCCGCAACAACCTCGAGCTCATCCGAGGCGTCCAGCGGGCGACCACCACCACGGTCGCCGCGCTGCGCACCGCGGTCATCGTGGCCCAGGCGCTCGCGGACCAGAAGCTGGTCCTCGACCAGATCGGTGCCCTCAACACGACGACCTCCAACCTGATCGCGGCGACCGGCGAGCTGCTCCACCAGCAGTCGACGGAGGTCAACGCCCAGGCTGCCTCGTCGACCGTCGACGTCGCCAAGCTGCAGGGCGCATTCCAGAACATCTACGCGACGATGGACGAGATCGACACCTTCAGGGTCGGGGCGCTCGATTCGATGCAGAAGACGGTGGATGCGCTGTCCACCGAGATCTCGAAGTCGCAGACCTACCTCGACCGCGTCCGAGCGCTCGAGGGGCCGGGATCCGCAGCCGGGACCGAGCTGGACATCCACTGATCCCGAGTCCGTCGGGACCCACCGCCATGACCGCGGCCCGGAGGGCATTCGCGTGACTATGCACTGGGTGTATAGTTGCGCCGATGAGCGTTCCGCACGCACTCCTGGGCCTGCTCGAGCGGGAGCCGCGCCACGGCTATGACCTGAAGCGCCTGTTCGACGCGTACTTCGCACCGGACCACCCGATCGCCTTCGGCCAGGTCTACGCGACGCTGGCGCGCCTCGAGCAGCGGGGACGGATCCGTCTCGATGCGGTGGAGCGGGAGGATGGCCCGGACCGTCGGCGCTACGCGATCACGCCGGACGGCGTGGCGGAGCTGGAGCGCTGGCTGGACGTCCCGCTCGATCCCGAGCCGACGCTCCAGGCGACGCTGTTCGCCAAGGTCGTGCTCGCCATCCTCTCTGGCCGTCCGGTGGGGGAGCTCGTCGACCGCGAGCGTCACGCGCACATCGCGCGGATGCGTGAGCTCACCGCGGTGCGCCGCACCGCAGCGCTGCCGCTTGCCCTCCTTGCCGACCACGCCCTGTTCCACCTCGAAGCCGACCTGCGCTGGCTGGACCTCACGGCCGCCCGCGTCGATGAGCTTCGGGCACAGATCCTCGAACGATCGGAGACGCCATGACGCTGGGCACCCGCTTCGCCGCCTCCGCCGCCGCCAGTCTCCCGTCGCCGGTCACGGCAGCCGGGCACGATGCGGCGCCGACCGTCCTCGAAGGCCGCGGCCTCCACAAGCGCTTCGGGTCCACCGATGCCCTCCGGGGCGTGGACCTGGGGATCCGGGCCGGCGAGGTTGTCGCCGTGATGGGGCCGTCGGGGTCGGGGAAGTCGACGCTGCTGCACTGCCTCGCCGGCATCCTCGTGCCGGACGGCGGGTCCGTCCGCTACGACGGTGCCCCGATCGAGTCGCTGGGCGAGGACGCACGCAGCCGCCTGCGCCGGACGGCGTTCGGGTTCGTGTTCCAGTTCGGGCAGCTCGTGCCGGAGCTGACGGCGCTCGAGAACGTCGCGCTGCCGCTGCTCCTCAACGGCCAGAAGCGCGCCGATGCCGAGGCGGCCGCGGCCGGCTGGTTCCCGCGCCTCGGCCTCGCGGGCAAGGAGCGCCGCCGGCCGGGCGAACTCTCGGGCGGCGAGGGCCAGCGCGTGGCGATCGCACGGGCGCTCGTGACACGGCCAGGCGTCGTGTTCGCGGACGAGCCGACCGGCGCGCTCGACACGCTGGCAGGCGAACACGTGATGGAGCTGCTCACGACGCTCGCGGCCGAAGAGCGCGTCGCCGTGCTGCTCGTGACGCACGAGCCGCGCGTCGCCGCCTACGCGCATCGCGAGGTGGTCGTGCGCGACGGGCGGCTGTCGGGCGTCGGGACGCCGGACGATGACGCGCGCTCCTTCCAGCCGGGATCGCCGAGTTGATCCGCCTCGGATGGCGCCTCGCGACCGCGGGCGGCCGCGGTGCGATCGCCGGGATCTCGCTGACGGCCCTCGCCGTGGGCCTCGGGACGGCGATCCTCCTGTTCGCCCTGTCGTTCTGGCCCGCCGTGGACAGCCGGACCGATCGGGCGGCCTGGCGCGACGCGGCGGGCATCGACGGCGCCACGACCGGCACCTGGTATCGCGCGGGCGAGGACCGGTACGGCGCGCAGACGGTGTGGTCCGCCCGGGTCGCGGCCGAGGGATCGAGCTCGCCGGTGCCCCCGGGCATTCCCGCGCTGCCCGGCCCCGGCGAGTCGTACGTGTCACCGGCCCTCGCGGCGCTCATCGGCAGCGTCCCGTACGACCAGCTCGGCGTGCGCTACGGGACGGTCCTCGGGACGGTCGGGGACGAGGCGCTCCGGGCGCCTGACGAGCTCGTCGCGATCGTCGGCATGCCCGCCGACCGGCTCCGCGCGGACGCGCAGCTGGTGTCCCGGTTCCCCGAGCACGGGACCCTCCCCGAGGTGCCACCGCTCGGCATCATGATCGTCGCCTTCGCGGCCGTCGGAGCCCTCGTGCCGGTGGCCGTGTTCGTCGCCTCCGCGACACGTCTCTCCGCCGCCCGGCGGGAGCAGCGCCTGGCGGCGCTGCGGCTCGTCGGCGCGACGCCGCGGCAGGCCGCGCTGCTCGCGTCGGTGGAGGCCTTCGCCGCGGCGGGCGCCGGGGCCATCGTGGGCATCGGGCTGTTCCTCCTGCTCAGACCGCTCGTCGCCCGGATCCCGCTGGCCGGCGTCACGTGGTTCCCCGAGACGATCGCGCCGCCGCTCCTCCAGGCAGCCGCGCTGCTCGCGGTCGTGCCGATCGTCGGGGTGGCTGCCGCGCTCGTCTCGTTGCGCCGGGTCACGATCTCGCCGCTCGGCGTCCAGCGCCGCGTCGCGAGCGGGCGGCCGCGCCTGGTCCGCCTCGTGCCGCTGATCGCCTCGACCGGGTTGTTCCTCCTCGTCGTGCCCCTGATGCGGGGCAGCGGCCCGGCGGGCCTCGGGTTCGTCGTCGTGATCGTCGCGTTCGCCGGCATCATCATCGGCATCGCGGTCGCCGGGCCGCTCCTGACCGCGCTCGTCGGTGAGCTGCTGGGGCGGATCCCCGCGGGCGGGGCCACGCTCCTCGCGGCACGCCGCCTCGTGGACGACCCGCGCTCGTCGTTCGGCTCCATCGCCGGGGTCGTCATGGCCACCTTCGTCGCCACGACCTTCCTCACGTTCGCGGACATCGCCCGCTCAGAGGCCGGTCCCGCGATCCACCTCGGGACGCGCCCGGGCACCGTCGCCGCGTTCCTCAGCCCGGGCGCCGTGGAACGGGGTGCCGCGCTCGGTGCCTCGATCGTGGGCGTCCCCGGCGTGACCGCGGTCGTCGACGTGCGCCGGGCGACGATCGCCCAGGGCGACAACGCGGGACCCGATGCGTGGATCGCCGACTGCTCGAAGCTGCTCCTCGTGCTCGAGACCGGCGGGGCGGGCTGTGGAACGGCGCCGGTCCTGACGACGGCCGAGGTGCCGTCGGGCACCGGGTGGCACCTGGTGGGGCAGACGGCCGACGGCGCCGATGCGCCGGTGGCGACGATCGCCGCGTCCGTGCCACGTGGACCGGCGGACACGGGACTGGCCGAGGCAACCCTGTCGGCCGCGATCGTCGACCCGTCCGTGGTGCCCGACGTCGACGCCTTCGCGGTCACGCAGGTGTTCGTGGCGACCGACGGCACGCCGGCCGCCGAGGAGCGTGTCCGCTCGGCGATCCTGGCCATCGAGCCGTTCGCGGCCGTCGGCCTCGCCGAGGAGCGATTCGTGGCAAACCCGGTCTACGAGGAGGTGGCGAACATCGTCGTCCTCGGCCTGCTCATGACGATGCTGCTCGCCGGGTCCAGCCTGGCCGTCGCCGTCACCACCGCCGTCGCGGAGCGGCGCCGCCAGTTCGTCTTCCTGCGCTCCGCGGGCATGCCGGCGAGCAGCCTGCGGGCCGTCGTCCTGCTCCAGGCCGGCGTCCCGCTCGTGGCCGTCGCGGCGTTCAGCGCCCTCCTCGGCACCGCCGTGGCGGAGGGCATCCTCGTGATGCTCGGCGTGGACGACCTGCCGCTTCCCGGGATCGCGACGCTCGCGCTGCTCGCGGCGAGCGTCGGCGTCGCGATGGCGGTCGTCGCGCTGACGCTGCCGGGCCTGGAGCGGATGACCCGCCCGGCGTCGCTGCGGGTGGAGTAGCGGCGGGGGAGGGGAGCGGCCCGGGAGCCGAGCCTGTCGCTAGGCCGGGACCGGGAACACGTCGGGTCGCCGGATCGCGCGCCTGCCCGCGGCAGCCATCGTCGCGAGGAGCGTGTACGCCCCGGCGATCCCCAGGACGGCACTCGCCGGCAGGACCGTCGCCAGCGTCGAGAACAGCGCGATGTACGCGATCATCGAGGCGGCCGCCAGGGCCGTGATCGCGGCCACGACACGGCCCGTCAGGGCATGCGGAACGCGGGTCAGGGTGAAGGTCTGGAAGGCGACGAGCCAGACGAGATTGGCCATCCCGGCGACGAACATGAGCAGGAACGCGGTCGTAGCGCTGGCCGTGAGCGCGAGCGCGCCGATGGCCCCGGCGTGGACCACGTACATCACGAGGACGAGGCGCCCCGTCGCGAGGCGCCCGACGACCCCGCCGGCGACCACGCCGCCCACGAGGTTGCCGACCCCGCCCGCCAGCAGGAGCCCGGCGTACGCGGCCTCATAGGGGAACCCGTCATGGAGCGCGTCGTGCGCGTAGACCACGAGCAGCGATGTGCCCGCGGCGAGCATGCCCTGCATCGCGACCGCGTACAGCAGGGTGTGCTCCAGCAGCGCCCGATCCAGGCGGAGCCAGCGGAGTCCCTCCAGCAGGCCGGCGACGAAGGGCGTCCGCGCGTCGTCGGCGGCCACGGGGCACGGCGGCAGGCGGCGGAGCAGCACCGCGGATCCGGCGTAGCTCAGGGAATCGAGCACGAACGCCACCCAGAGGACGGGCGCGAGCACCACCGTGACCACGGCGGCGATCGGGTAGCCGGCGAGGTCGGCGAGCGCGTCGGCGACCTGCACCGCGGCGTTCGCTTCCCCCAGGTGATCGGGAGCGATGGTCGCGATCGCCGCGAGCTTCGCGGGTCGGAAGGCGAGTCCGAGCGAGGTGATGACGAACGTGAGCGGCAGGGTCAGCAGCGGGGACGCGGCGGCCGCGACCGGCACCAGGAGGACGAGACCGGCGCGCGCGAGGTCCGTCGCGACCATGACGATCCGTCGGTCGTAGCGATCCACGTACACGCCGGCGATCGGACCGACGAGGAGGCGGGGGAGCGTGGCCGCGACGAACACGAGCCCGACGAGCGCTGGGTCCCCGGTGAGGCCGAGCACCATGACCGCCAGCGCGACCTGGTGCACCCGGTCGCCGACCAGGCTGACCGCCTGCGCGACCCACAGCGCGACAAACGGCCGATTGACGGCCAGCGGCGCATACGGCCCCAGCAGACTTCCCCCCATGTCGGTCGATTGTCGCCCCCGGTGGGGGAGCGGGGGCAATGGGCCAGGCAGCCCGTTCTCGCCGGGCCATGTCGGCAGAACGGATGTCCTGCGCGCCGCTCGCCGCTCGACACAGGCGCCCCGATCGGGTTGCAGGAAGCGCGGCTTTCGCGGAGACTCGGCCGGTGGAAGCGTCCGAGGAGATCCGCCGGGTCGTCGAGCGGCTGGAGCGCGCGATCAGCGAGGGTGACGCCGCCTCGGTGCTGGGACGGCTCACGTCGGATCCCGGGCTGCTCGTGATCGGCTCGGACCCCGCGGAGTGGTGGCGCGGGAACGAGGCGCGCCTCGTCTGGGCGCGCCAGCTGGAGGAATTCCAGGCGTCATTCAAGGTCACGGCGAACCGGATCGAGGCGTGGGAGGAGGGCGGCGTCGGCTGGGCGAGCGTCCAGGAGTCGGTCGACTGGGACGGACGAACCATCGACGGCCGCGCCAGCTACATCCTCCACCTCGAACACGGGGAGTGGAAGGTGGTCCACGCCCACTTCTCGTGGCCGCAGCGGCATGTCGACGTCCTCGGCGCGACCATGACGACGACGCTCGAGCAGCTCGAGCAGTCGGTGCAGCGAACGCGACCGGACCTCTCCCAGGCGTTGGACTCGGAGGGCACGGTCACGATCGTGTTCACCGACATCGTCGATTCCACGGTGTGGCTGTCGCGTCTCGGCGACCACGCGTGGCGTGACCTGCTCCGTCGCCACAACATCGTCGTCCGCGACGCCGTCGCGGCGCACGGCGGCCGCGTCGTCCAGACCGAAGGCGATGGTTCGATGCTGGCCTTCGCGAACGCGAGGCGCGCCGTGGCCAGCGCCCAGGAGATCCAGCGTGGGATCGCCGACACCTTCGGCCACGAAGCGGCGCCCATCCTCGTCCGGATCGGCATCCACACCGGCGACGCGCTGAACGAAGCCGATGGCTACTTCGGCCGCTCGGTGCACTACGCGGCGCGGGTGGCCGCCAACGCGCGTGGCGGCGAGATTCTCGTCTCGAGCGTCGTGAAGGAGCTCGTCTCGGACCTCGGCGTCTCGTTCGGCGACGGCCGCGACGTCGAGCTCAAGGGCCTCGATGGCCACCACCGCCTGTACACGGTGGAAGCTGACTGACCGTCGATCGCCCGAAGGTGGAGGGCACCGACTTCCTCGTCGGTCGGCGTGACGCAACATAACTCACATTATCGGAAGCGTCCCACATGGCCCAGGGGCGCGTACGGCATGATGGCGCCATGACCGGATCGACGCCGCCCAGCGCCGTGGTCCGTGCGACCGCCGCGATTCCGCCGCCAGGGCTGCTGCTCATCTCGATCGTGTCGATCCAGCTGGGCGCCGCGGTGGCGGTCAACC
>JAICUV010000036.1 GCA_025935655.1 Chloroflexota bacterium
AAGTACCTGGACCTCGACTACTCCGAGGACTCCCGGGCCGAGGTCGACTTCAACGTCGTGGGCACCGACGCCGGCGCCTACGTCGAGCTCCAGGGCACGGCGGAGGGGAAGCCCTTCGACCGCGCGTCGCTGGACGAGCTGCTCGACCTCGCCAACGCGGGCCTCGCGCAGCTGTTCGCGGCGCAGGCCGCCGCCCTCGCGACGGTCCGCCGCTAGCCGTGGCCAGGCAGGCAACGCGGCCCCTGACTCACGTGCGAGTCAGATCGCGCCGTCGGCTGCACGAAGCCGCGCGCGAAGTCGGGGTTTGTGCGGCGGCCGCTGCACGAGGAGCCTCGATTTGACTCACCGAGGAGTCAGGAGTGCGGCCCCGGATCCCTCCGACGGCGCCGGCGGCGCGGACGGCACACACGGCGCCACGGCGAGGCGGCTCCTCGTCGCGACCCGCTCCCGCCACAAGCTCCGTGAGCTCCGCGAGCTGCTGGCCGTGCCCGCGGACGTGGAGCTCCTGGACCCGGACGACGTGGGCATCGACGGCGAGCCCGAGGAGACCGGGGCAACGTTCGAGACGAACGCCGCGATCAAGGCGCGCTACTACGCGGCCCGTGCCGGCCTGCCGACGCTCGCCGACGACTCGGGACTGGAGGTCGACGCCCTGGGCGGCGGACCCGGCGTGTTCACCCGCCGCTACTCGGGGCCCGATGCGACCGACGAGTCCAACAACGCGAAGCTGCTCCGGGAGCTCGCCGGGCTGCCCGCGGAGCGACGTGGCGCGCGCTACGTGTGCGTGCTGGCGCTCGCGCTGCCGGGTGAGGCGGGGCCGCGCGGCGGGCTGCGGCTCGTCTATCGGCGCGGGACCTGCCGGGGCCGGATCGCGACGGCCGCGAAAGGCGACGGGGGCTTCGGCTACGACCCGATCTTCGAGCCCTGGTCCGAGCCGCCGGGCGGCCACACGCTGGGCCAGTGGTCCGCAGCGCAGAAGCACGCCATCTCGCACCGCTCGAGGGCCGCGGCGCGGATGCGCCCCACGCTGCGGGACCTGGGCCTCTAGCGCACCGGCCTCGCGGTCGCGACGCATCGCGCGTCGGACATGCCGACGCCGGAGGGTCCTGGCCTGCCGAGCTGGACCATCCGGCGTCCGGTCAATGACGCGCGACGTCGCGCCGCGGTTCCATCGAGCCCAACGGCGGCAGCGGCTCGGTCAACCGGGATCGCGGTGACCCAGGCCCTGGACGGGGACCACGAGGCTATCGACCTCGGCGTCGCCCGCGTCGTCGTCCGGCGGAACGCCGGCAGGAGACACCACCTTCGCGGATGTCGCGGCACGCCGGTCGCCCCACGCGGCGAAGCCCCCGATCAGGGCCGGCGCCACCGTGTACCGCAGCCCGTCCGCGACGCCGTCGACGATGCGACCGATGATCCCGAAGATCGTGAAGGCGGTCGCGAGGAACGCCGTTGCGAACACGAACCCGATCGCGTCCATGGTGCGCTGACAGTAGCCCGATGGCGGCGCGATGCCCAGAGTCGAATGGCTTGGCCCGAGGACGCGCCGTCAGGCGCGCCGGCCGAACAACCGCAGGATCGACAGGATCAGCGTCTCGATCAGCGACCAGGCGATGAGGGCCACGATCGCGGCGATGTCGAGCACGGATCCCTGCTGGGCGGTCACCTCATCGAGGTTGAAGATGCCGCGGAACGGCTCGACGAATGGATCGGTCGCCGACAGCACCCACGCGACGATGTCGTTGTCCTGGTTCGCGTTGAGCAGCAGCAGGCCGATCCGCAGGATCAGGAGCGCCTGCAGGATCCCGAACAGGAGCGCCACGATCCGGCCGATCGTCCCGCTGAGCGTACGACGGCGCTGCGGCACCATCGCGGGCGCGACCGCGGTCGTCGTGATCACCGGGACGGCGGCGGGGGCCACGACAGGCGGCGGACTCGCGGGCGGCGGGCCGGCGGGCGGGAGCGTCGGGGCAGCGACCTCCGTGGCGGCTCGCGTCTCGGCCGTGGCGGCTTCGGGCGTCGACGCCGACGCATCCTCGGCCGGCATGAGCTCGGCGACGGCATCGGCATCGAGCGCCACGGGCTCGGTGACGTCGTCGGGTGTCGCGGCTGCGGCGTCCGGCGCCGGCGCGGTGGCGTCGGGCGGGGGCGTGACCGGGGCCAGGGATTCGGCGGTGGGCTCGGGCGCGGGCCCGACGGGCGGTTGCGGCTCGGTCATCGTGCGGCTCCTGTCTGTCACATCGCACGCGATGCAGCGCCGGGACGCGCGCCCGAATCGTACGCCCGCCGGAGAAGCCGGCGTCCGGTGGTAGCCTCGCCGCTCATGAGCGCGTTCACCCCCGCAGAGCTGGAGTACCTTGCCGGCCAGCGCCTCGGCCGCCTGGCCACCGTCGGACCGGACGGCGCGCCCCACGTCATGCCCGTCGGCTTCCGCTATGACCCCTCGACCGACACGATCGAGATCGGCGGGCACGGGATGGGAACGTCCAAGAAGTGGCGGGACATCGGGCGGGACGGTCGGGTCGCGTTCGTCGTCGACGACGTCCTGCCGCCGTGGGGCCCGCGCCTGGTCGAGGTCCGCGGGATCGCCACCCGTCTGACCGTCGGCGGCACGGCCCTCGGCCGCGGATTCGACGAGGAGTTCGTCCGCATCGCGCCGCGGCGGATCATCAGCTACGGGCTGGGCCCCGCGGGCCACGACCTGCGAACGTTCGATGCACGCGACGTGCCCGTATGATGGGGCGCGGTCTTCGCGGAGCGTGAGACCAGTCGGGGCGTGGCGCAACGGCGGCGCACGTGCTTTGGGAGCACGAGGTTGTGGGTTCAAATCCCACCGCCCCGACCAGCTTCTTCTCGCTCTCGGCGGAGCTGGGCCGGCGGCGCGCTACCCCGTGCGGCGCACGTGGAAGCGGACACCCTCGATCCACGCGGACTTCTCGACCCATTCCTCGGTCCGCTCGTTCTCGTAGCTGGCGTAGACCCCCGCGTAGACCGTCACGCGGCCGCCACGGAACGCGGGCATCTCGTCCTCGGCGGTGAGCCGGAGGACCTTCAGGTGGACCTGTCCGTCGCACGACGTGGGCCCGAGGGCCTTCTCGTAGTACGCCCATCGTGCGTTCCGACCGCGACCCTGGTCCACCTCGACGTAGTAGCTCGGGTCCCACGAGTAGTGGCTGATGGTCGGGGTGCCACAGCTGAACCTGAGGTCGAGCTCGATCACGCCGCGGCCGGCGTAATGGACGCTCGAGATGGAGATCGTGGGGTCGGGCGGCTCGGCCGCCATTGTCGGCGCTGGGAATGCCACGAGTCCCAGCAGCGCACCGAGGACCAGCAGCCTGCGCATCGCACCCTCCGCAGGACGCACCTGTCGGGTCGGTTCCGCCAGTAGCTCGTCGCAGCCCGGGCGGCCAGGGTTGTGGGCTGCGAGTCGACGCTCCCCGCCGAGGCTGGACACGATGCGCCGCGACGATCGCGATGGCGAGGGCCAGCGGCACCGCGATTCCGCCCTGATCCGCCCGCAACAAGGGCGAGCGACGGACCGTCGCGGACCCGCGCTCAGCTGATCGGCTGCACCACGGGAAGGGCCTTGCCACCGGGTGCGCCGAAGGACGGCGCGAGCTCCCCGGCGATCTGGCGGAAGCGCTCCACGGCGTCGGGCCGGAGCCGGTACCAGACCCACGATGAGCGACGCTCCGACGTCACCCAGCCGGCCTCGCGGAGCACCTTGAGGTGGTGGCTCACGGTGGGCTGTGCGACGTCGCAGCACGCGGTGAAATCGCAGGCGCAGACCTCCTCGCCCCCCGCGAGCTGGCGCAGGATCGCGAGGCGGGTCGGGTCCGCCGCTCCCTGGAGGAGCAGGGCGTCCGGATCGGTGATGCGCTTCATGGCAATTGGCATATTGACACATGTCGATGCGTCGGGCAAGATCTGCGGCATCGACATCTTTCGATATCGAACGATCGGAGGCCCGCTCCACCCATGCACTCCTCGCCCGAGCTCGTCGCGTTGATCCAGCGCGATCGCGAGCGCTACATCGAGCACGACCATCTCGCCCGCCTCGCCGCCTGCGTGCGAGCATGCTGCTCGCCCTCCGTCATCGATCGCCTCGCGCGCGCCCTGCGCCTGGCTCCGACCGCCTGTTGAGGACTGCACCCATGACGATGGAATCCATCCACGAGGACGTCCGCACCCGCTACGCGCAGGCCGCCCTCCAGGCCCGGGCCGGTGGCTGCTGCTCCGGCGAGCCTGAGACGATCGGCGCGGGCCTGTACTCCGCGCTCGAGCAGGCGGAGCTCCCGGAGGCCGCCGTCCTGGCGTCGCTGGGCTGCGGGAACCCGATCGCGGTCGCGGAGCTCCACGAGGGCGAGCGCGTGCTGGACCTGGGTTCCGGCGGCGGCATCGACGTGCTGCTGTCCGCCCGGCGCGTGGGTCCCACCGGCCGCGCCATCGGCCTCGACATGACCGACGAGATGCTCGCCCTGGCCCAGCGCAACGCCGCCGAGGCGGGCGCGACCAACGTCGAGTTCCTCAAGGGCACGATCGAGGCGATCCCGCTGCCCGCCGACTCGATCGATGTCGTGATCAGCAACTGTGTCGTCAACCTCGCCGCGGACAAGCCCGCCGTGTTCCGCGAGATCGCCCGGGTCCTCAAGCCCGGTGGTCGGATGGGCATCACCGACATCGTGGCCGAGGACCGGCTGACCCCGGAGGAGCGCGCCGAACGTGGCTCCTACACCGGGTGCATCGCGGGAGCGCTCTCGTTCTCCGAGTTCCGGTCGGGTCTCGAGGGCGTGGGTCTGACCGATGTCAGCCTGACCCCGACCCACGGCGTCGCCGACGGGATGGTCAGCGCCATCGTCAAGGCGACGAAGCCGGCGGTTGCCAGCCCGCTCGTCGACCTGTCCGCCCGCGCGGACCTGCCGATGGCCGGCGACGGCTGCTGCGGCGGAGGCGGGTGCTGCTGATGCGCATCGAGCGGGCCCTCCCCGCCGACGTCCCCGCGGTCGAGCAGCTGCTCTCGGCCGCGGGCCTGCCGCTCGAGGGCGCCGCCGAGGCGCTCTCGGCCGGCGTGGTCGCCCGGGAAGGCGACGCGGTCGTCGCGGCGGCGGCGATCGAGCGCTACGGGACGGCCGCGCTGCTCCGGTCGGTGGTCGTCGCACCGGGCCTGCGCGGCACGGGGCTGGGCCGCGAGATCGTGGCGGCCGCCGAGCGGCTCGCGCGCGACGAGGGCATCCACGACCTGTACCTACTCACCGAGACGGCGGCCGACTGGTTCCCGCGCCTGGGCTATGCGCCCGTGGCGCGCGCCGAGGCTGCGGCCGCCGTCGGTGAATCGATCGAGTTCACGACGGTCTGCCGGGACACGGGCGTCCCGATGCGGCGACGGCTCGCGTGAACGTCTGGGCCGTGGTCTGGGCCGGGACGCCACGGGATGGCCGCGAGGTTGCCGCGGAGATCCTGCGCGGCATCGAGGGCGACCGCGCGGTGCCGGGCGAGCTCCTCGTGATCGGTCCCGAGCACCGGAATCACGACCATCATGTCGGTGGCACGATCCCCGAGCTGATCGTCGACGACCTCGACGGCGCCATCCGTGAGCTCGCCGCCACGGGCGTCGAGATCGTCGCATCGCCGCGCGACGGCGCGGCTCGCACCTGGGTCCACGCACGAGCCCGGGACGGCCGGATGTTCGGGCTCACGACCGGTTGCGCCGCCTGTCGATGCGCCGCGGTGGCGAGCTGCGCCACGGCCTGACACAGGCGGTTCGATACTCCCATGGGGTATCATCGGCTGGCGCCGCATCCGCGCCGTCCACGCATCGCTTGAGCCCCTGAGGAGCCTGCCATGGCACATCGCACCGTCGCCCCCAACGAGGATCCCGTCTGCGGCATGACCGTCGACATCGAGCAGGCCCGGGCGAAGGGCCTCGTGCTCGAGGAGGACGGACGCGAGTTCGGGTTCTGCGGCAAGGGCTGCTTCCTCGAGTTCCGCGACGACCCCGAGACCTATCTCGCCGAGGGCTACAGCCCGTCGATGTGACATCGGGTCGGACGGGGCCCCGGGCCGCCGGACCACGGGCCCACCGGACCATCGGCCCGTTGGCGCGCTGATCGCGGCTGCAGCATCATCGTTCCCGACCGGGCGAGCGTCCCGGCCGCTGGAGGCTTCACCCCGCCCATGGGCCGGATCGACGCGCGCACTCGCTCCCTGGGCGCAGCGCTCCTGCTGACGTCGCTCCTCGCCACCGCGGTGGCGCCGGCCGGAGTGGCCGCTTCGGGACCAGCCTCGTCTCCGGGGCCGGCGCGGGCGACCGGGCCGCGTGCCGTCACGCCGGCGCCCGCGACCACCATCCTCGTCCGCTACCGCAACGGCGCGAGCACCCTCGCACGCGGCCTTGCACGGGCACGCGCCGCCGTCACCCGCCAGCGGGGCCGGGCCGACCTCCAGCTCGACGTCGTCGCGCCCGCGCGTGGCCAGTCCATGGGCGATGCGCTGGCGGCGCTGAACGCCGACCCGGCGGTGGCGTTCGCCGAGCCGAACTCCCACGTGACGCTCGCCGCCGACCCGGCGCAGGAGGAGTACTTCCCGGTCCAGTGGGGGCTCGAGAACCACGGCGGCGACTGCGTGGGTGCCAACACCGACCCGCTCGGCCTGACGTGCGTGAGTGACGTGGACATCGATGCGATCGCCGGCTGGTCGATGGCCACCGGCGTCGGGGTCACGATCGCGATCCTCGACGACGGTCTCGACTTCAGCCAGGCGGAGCTCACCGGCCAGCGGTGGGTGAACCCGGGCGAGAGCGGCAAGGACGGGGCCAACAAGGACAAGGCGACCAACGGCATCGACGACGACGGGAACGGCTTTGTGGACGATGTGAACGGCGTGAACCTGTGCGCCGCCGACGCACCCTCGACGACGCTCCATCGTGCCGGGGTCGACTGGCACGGCACCGCGGTCGCCTCGATCGTCGCGGCCGCCGCGAACGGCACGAAGACCGTGGGCGTCGCGCCCGACGCGAAGCTCATGGCGGTCCGCTGGCTCATCGCCGGCACGTGCGACACGATGTTCGACGCGATCAATGCGATCGACTACGCCGTGGCCAACGGCGCCGACGTGATCAACGCGTCGTGGGGCGGGCCTGACGACAGCTTCGCGCTCGAGCAGGCGATCGGCCGCGCGAACGATGCCGGGGTGCTCGTGGCGGCGGCCGCCGGCAACGCCGGGGCCACAGACCCCTTCTACCCGGCGGCCTCCAGCTCGCCCAACGTCATCTCGGTGGGTGCCCTGGGGCCGGACGGCCGGCTCGCGGACTTCTCCAACCGCGGCTCGTGGGTGGACATCGCCGCACCCGGTGACGCGATCGCTGCGCTCTGCCTCAGCCCCGACACGCGGTCCACCTGCCCCGCCCAGTGGTCGCTCGTGCCCGGGACGTCGTTCGCAGCGCCGCACGTGGCCGGCGTGGCGGCGATGGTGCTGCAGCTCAGGCCCGAGCTGAAGGACAACGCGTCCGCGCTGCGGACCAAGCTGATCAACGCCGGCGTGAAGAGCACGAAGCTCGCCGCGGGCCGCACGGGCTCCGGGCGCCGGCTGAATGCCGGCTACGCCGTGGACATCGTGCCGCCGTCCGCGCCCGCGGTCCAGGTGCGGGCGCGGGGCGGATCGACGATCGGCAGCTCGACGGCGTCGATGACGATCACCTGGCCCGCGTCCACGGACGCCAGCGGGATCGACTCGTATCGCGTGCGGTATCGCAAGGTGGGCGCGTCGGGCTGGACGACGATCACGAGCACGAACACGTCGCGCACGGTGGCCGCGACGCTCACGATGTCGCAGGCGTACGAGATCCAGGTCACTGCGAGGGACCGCGGCGGCAACACGACGTCGTCCACCATCACGACGACGCCGACCCGCTACTCCGAGTCGTCGGCGAGGGCGCACTACTCGGGTGCCTGGACGCTGGTCTCCGGCACGTCGTACTCGGGCGGCAAGGCACGCACGGCCTCCACGGCGGGCCGATCCGTCACGTACACGTTCACCGGCCGGTCCGCGGCCTGGGTCGCAGCGAAGGGTCCCACCCGCGGGTCGGCGAAGGTGTATGTCGACGGGGTCTACGCGACGACGGTGAACCTCAACGCCGCGAGCACGGCCTATCGCCGGGTCGTCTGGACGCGGTCCTGGGGAGCCGCCGGGACACACGCGGTGAAGATCGTCGTGTCCGGCACGCGCGGCCATCCGCGCGTGGACATGGACGCGGTGATCGTCGCGCGCTGACTCGGTGGGCCATCGTGGTCCCGCCGGCCACCGACAATGGGCCGGATGGCTGTCGTCGTTCCCGCCCATGGGCGGGACCATGAGGGTGATCCGCAACCCCTCCGAGGAGGTCGTCTCAAATGCGCGTGCTCGTCGTCCATGCCAGCCAGTTCGGTGCGACGAAGGGCATCGCCGAGCGGATCGCGGAGGTCCTCGTCCGGCGCGGCGTCCGGGCCGAGGCGTATCCCGTCACCGAGCTCTCCAACCTGGCCGGTGCGAACGCCGTCGTGATCGGGTCCGCGGTCCACGCCGGCCACTGGCTGGATGACGCGACGCGGTTCGTGTACCGCCACCAGGACGAGCTCCGGCAGGTGCCGGTGTGGCTGTTCAGCAGCGGCCCGCTGGGTGACCGGGCGGTGCGCTCGCCCCAGCCCGATCCGAAGGAGGTCGGCGCCTTCCGGATCCTCATCTCGCCGCGCGGCCACGAGGTGTTCGCGGGCGCCTACGACCGGGAGACGGCGGACTTCAGCCACTCCGGGCTGATCGAGCGGACCGTCGTGAGCCGGATGATGCCCGAGGGCGACTGGCGCGACTGGGAGGCCACCGACCGCTGGGCGGACGAGATCGCCACGGCCCTGCTCGCGACGGCCGTCCCCGCTTAAGGGGTTCGGGAGGGCACCGCCGCCCATCGCGGTGGGCCCGCGCGTCGACGACATGGCGCGCGGCCATTCGTGCGTTCGCACACGGACGGATGGTCCACGGGGACCAGCGGTCACGGTTTCCGCGCCCGATCGACTGGATCGTGCCGGCGAGTCCCGATCCGTGCGCGGGAGTGCCCCCGTTTGCCGCTGATCGGCGCGGGTTCGTGCCTGCGAGTCACGGAATCGGCAGTCTGCCCTCGGATTCCTGACTGGCCGTCCCCGCGCCCGGGCGCACGAGGCCGGGACGATCGGCCGGGTCCGGCTACCTCGTCGGCAGCGACGCCAGCAGGACGTCGCCGCGTTCCTCGAACGTGAAGCCCTCGGACCCGAGCAGCTCGCGCATCGCGTGATTGTCCGGGGACAGCTCCGCGAGCAGGTTCGCGATCCGCTCCCCGCGGGCCACCTGGACGGCGGAGCGGACGAGCGCCTCCCCGATGCCGCGCCGCTGCCAGGCGTCGGCGACGACGAGGGTCAGCAGCCGGTCCTCGGAGGCCGGGATGCGTGAGACGCGGGCGATGCCCGCGATCTCGACCCCGCCATCCGAGGTCGGGCCCTCCGCCACGAGCGCGAACTGGCGGTCGTAGTCCACGTAGCAGATGCGGCGGAGCCGCTCGTGGGCGGTCCGCTCGGCGAGCGGGCGGTCCTTGCCGTAGCGGGCGCGCACGGTCTCCTGGGACAGGCCGGCGTGGAAGCGCACGACCGCGGGCTCGTCCTCGGGACGGATCGGTCGGACGGTCACGGCGACGCCGTCGTCGGTGGTCGTCTCGCGCAGGTACTCGTGGGGATACGGCCGGATCGCCAGGCGCGGCAGGTCCGCGTCGGCGATGGACGCCGGGTGGAGCACGACCCGCGCGTCGAGGGCGATCGTCCGCTCCGGCGAGGCCAGCAGCGGGTTGATGTCGATCTCCGCGATGCGCGGCTGCTCGGCGACGAGCTCGCTGAACCGGACGAGGAGGGCCGCCAGCGCGTCCTTGTCGATCGGCTTCCGCCCGCGGACGCCCTTGAGCGCCTCCGCGATCCGCGTCTCATCGACCAGGTGGCGTGCCAGGGTCATGTTGAGCGGCGGCAGGGCCAGTGCGCGGTCCTTGAACACCTCGACCAGCTGGCCGCCCATCCCGAACAGGAGGACGGGACCGAACTGGGGGTCGGGCGAGGAGCCCACGATCAGCTCGTAGCCCGACCAGTTGATCATCGGCTGGATCGTCACGCCCTCGAAGTGCTCGACGCCCACCGCGCGGGCGACCGAATCGCGGATGCGCTCGAACGCCTCCCGCACCGCGTCGCCGTTCTGGAGGTTGAGGGCGACGCCGCCGACGTCGGTCTTGTGGGTGATGGTCCGCGACAGCAGCTTGGCCACCACCGGGTAGCCGATCTCGTCCGCGGCCGCGACCGCCTCGTCGGGCGTCTGCGCGAGCTCGGTGTCGGTGATCGGGATGCCGTATGCCGCCAGGACCTTCTTGGACTCGTACTCGGTGAGCAGCGTCCGGCCCTCGGCGGTGACCGTGGCGATGATCCGGTCCACGTCCTCGCGATCCTCGCCGCGCTCGGGTGCGCCGGGGAGGCGTGGCGTCTCGTACAGCGACTTGAGCCGGTGGGCGTAGCGCCACAGGTGGTTGAACAGCAGGCACGCGGTATCGGGATAGGCGAAGGTCGGGATGCCGGCCTCGCGCAGGATCCTCGCACCCTCCTCGACGTCCGCACCGCCCATCCACGAGGCGAGGACGGGCTTGCCCTCGATCCGCGCGTGCTTCACCAGCGCCTTCGCGGTCGCCGTGGGGTCCGTCATCGCCTGGGGCGTGAGGATCACGAGCAGCCCGTCGGTCTCCGGGTCCGCGGCGGCGATCTCGAGGGCCTTCGCGTACCGGTCCGGCGGCGCGTCGCCGATGATGTCGATCGGGTTGTTGTGGCTCCAGACCGCGGGCAGCACCGCGTTGAGCCGGTCCATGGTCTCCGGGCTGATCTCGGTGAGCTCGCCCCCGCCGCCGATCAACGCGTCGGTCGCGAGGACGCCGGGGCCACCCGCGTTGGTCACGATCGAGAGCTTCCGCCCGCGGGGTCGAGGCTGCTTCGCGAGAATCTCGGAGACCTCGAACAGCTCGCTGATCGAGTCCACGCGGAGCACGCCGGCCCGCCGGAAGGCGGCATCGAGCACGTCGTCGGAGCCGGTGAGCGAGCCCGTGTGCGACGCGGCCGCCTTCGCCGCCTGTGCCGTGCGCCCGGGCTTGATGACGATGATCGGCTTGGTCATCGCGACCTCGCGGGCCGCGGACAGGAATGCCCGCGCGTCCCCGATGGTCTCCATGTAGATCACGATCGAATCCGTGTGGGGATCGTCGCCCAGGTAGTCGATGGCGTCGCCCCAGCCGACGTCCAGCATCGAGCCCAGGGAGATGATCGAGCTGAACCCGACGTCCTCGTGCGCCGCCCAGTCGAGGATCGCCGTGAGGAGCGCGCCGGACTGGCTGATGAAGCCCACCCGACCGGGGTTGGCGATGCCGGCCGCGAACGTGGCGTTCATGCGGTCGATGGGGTTCATGACGCCGAGGCAGTTCGGGCCGATGACCCGGATGCCGTAGCGGCGTGCGGCCTCGAGGACCCTGCGCTCGAGCTCCACGCCCTCCTCGCCGACCTCCTTGAAGCCGGCGCTGATGATGATGATCCCTTTTACGCCCGCCTCGCCGCAGTCGATGACGAGCTGCGGGGCGCTCTTCGCGGGCGTGACGATGATCGCGAGGTCCACCGGCTCGCCGATCGCGCCGATCGAGGAGTACGCCTTCACCCCGAGGATCGCCGGCCTGGTCGGGTTGACCGGGTAGACGGTCCCGCCGAACGGGCTCGAGAGCAGGTTCCAGAGGATCGTCCGACCGACGGATCCCTCCTTCTCGGTCGCGCCGATGACGGCGATCGACGACGGATGGAACAGCGCGTCGAGCGGGTGGCGGTCCTCGCGGAGGTCGGCGGGTGCCTCGGGTGCGGACAGGGCGGTCATCGGGTGCGGCCTCGAGATGTCGGGCATGGTGGGACGACTGGCGCGGGCTGCGCGGACGGTGCATGGCACAGGGTGGGGCCGGCGCCATCGTCCCGCAACGGGCCTGTTGGCGTGCGCGGCGGACCCTCTGCCCCGTCCGGACCGGGCCGTTCGACGGACAGGATGGGCCATGTGGCCACGCGAGGTATGTCGACGCCACGGTCACGCGCGGGCTGCGCTGGCTGCCCACGTTGCGTTGGCCGCGTCCGTTGCGTTACCCGTCCCGGTTGCGTTACCAGCTTCGTTGACTCAGCTGCGGGTCAATTCGGCGGTTTCCGCGCTGGGACCTGCGCGCGAAGTGCCACTTGCGCCGTGGGTCGCTGCGTGGAGCTCGCCCATTTGACTCACCCGTGAGTCACCGGCCTCGGCCGCCGCGGGCTACGCTCCAGTCATGACCCACGAGTACACGCTCCTCCTCGGCGGCATCATCCGTCCGGGTGGCGGTGCGTCCGACAAGACCGCGCTCGGGTATGCGCACGACACCGTGCTCGCGGTGGGCTCCGATGCGGAGGTGCGGGCGATCTCCCGCGGCGACTCGCACGTCGTGGACCTGGCGGGACGGACGGTGATCGCGGCCGATGGCGTCGTCCTCGAGCCAGGGGCGGCGGCGTCGTTCCGGGTCCTGGACGCGACGGGGCGTGTCGTCGCGGTCGTGGTGGACGGGCAGGTCGTCGAGGGCGCCCTGGCCGGCATGCACTGACCGCCGAGCCTCAGTCCCGCGGCGCGAACCGGTCCGCGAGCTCGTCGAGCGCGCCGACGAGCCGGTCCACCATCTCGCCACTGCGCGTCTCGTGCGCGGCATCGACCAGCTCGAGGCGCGCGTCCGGCCAGGCCGTGGCGAGCTCCCACGGCGTCCCGATCAGGTTGCCGAGGTCCAGCCGTCCCTGGACGAGCACGCCGGGGATGCCCGCCAGGCGGTCCGCGCGGTGGAGCACCTCGCCTTCCTCCAGGAACGAGGCGTTCGACCAGTAGTGCGTGACGAGGCGCGTGAAGGCGATCCGCCAGCGGGGTCCCTCGTCCAGGAACCCGGGCGCTCCCGGCTCGAGGGCGTCTTCCCAGCGGCACCATTCGTCGGCGGCCGCGAGCACGACGGCGGGATCAGGATCGGCCAGCAGCCTCGCGTAGCCCGCGGCCGGGTCGCCGGAGCGCGCCGTCGGCGGCAGGTGCGCGATGAACCGCGCGTGCGCCTCGGGGAAGATCCTCGCGAGCCCGCGCGTGAGCAGGTCCGTCTCGGCCCCACGACCGGTCGCCAGGCCCATCATCACGATCCCGCGGACGCGGGACGGGTGCCGCTCCGCGTACACGAGCCCCAGGCAGCAGCCCCAGGACCCGCCGAACAGCACCCATGCGTCCACGCCGAGGTGCGCTCGCAGCCGCTCGATGTCGCCGACGAGGTCGTCCGTCGTGTTGGCCCGCAGCGCCTCGAGCGTGTCGCCGGCGTGGGGGGCGCTGGCGCCGCAGCCCCGCTGATCGAACAGGACGATCCGGTATCGGGCGGGGTCGAAGTAGCGGCGGAGACCCGGGCCGGTGCCGCTCCCGGGGCCGCCGTGGAGGACCAGTGCCGGCATCCCGTCCGGGTTCCCCGAGACCTCCCAGGCGACTTCGTGGCCGTCGCCGACCGCGAGGCGCCCGCGAGCATGCGGCTCGATGGGCGGGTACTTGTCGCGCATGCCGGGAGGATAGGCGACGCCCGCCACTCGGCCCCGCGTTCAGGCCCGTTCGGCCCCGTCGCGGGCCCGTCTCGGCGACGACGATTAGACTGCCTCCGCGTCCCCTGTACGCGACCCACCCAGTGAGAGTTCCCCGCGCCATGACCGCCGACACCACGAGCGCGCCCGGCCGCTTCGCCCGGCTCCGCTCCATCCACCCCGGCTGGATCCTCGTCGTGCTCGACATCGTCGGGCTGGCCATCGCCAGCTACCTGGCCGTGGTCGAGGTCGGCGGCGGCGTGCCCGCGTGCGGTCCGCTCCACGGCTGCGAGACGGTCGCCCAGAGCGAGTACGCCCGGATCGGCGGCATCCCGGTCGCGGTGTTCGGGGTGATCCTGTCGCTCGTCCTGCTCACGCTCGCGCTGTGGTGGATCCGGACCGACAACCCGCGGCTCCTGGACCTGCACTACGGGCTGTCGCTGATCGGCGTGATCTTCGAGGTCTACTTCCTGACGCTCCAGATCTTCGTGATCAAGGCGGTCTGCATCTGGTGCACGGCCTACGGCCTGTCGCTCCTGACGCGATTCGCGGTCGCGATGGTGATCTGGCTCAGGCGGGGCAAGGCGTCGGAGCGCTTCCGGCAGTAGCGCGCAGCCTCAGGGCATGGGCACGTCCGCGGACGGCGAAGCCTCCACTGGCGGCGACGGATCCACGGACGGCGAAGCCTCCGCTGGCGGCGACGCGTCAACGGACGGCGACGGGTCCACGGACGGCGACGGGTCCACGGACGGCGACGCCGGTTGGTCGGTCGGCAGCGCCGAGGGCGCATCGGCGGGATCGGCGCTGGGCGTGGCGGTCGGGCTCGGGATCGGCGAGGGAGTCGGTACCGGGGTCGGGTTGGGGCTGCCGCCGGACCAGGTCGTGGTGGCGCCCTTGAGGTACAGCCACTCGCGGGCGGCCAGCGACGACTTGTGGATCCTCGTGGCGATCGTGCGTCCGAAGTAGCGGACGTGCCACGGCTCGTAGCGGTAGCAGGTCGCGGCGGGCGACTTCGCCCTGGGGTAGCTGACGATGAAGCCGTAGCGCCAGCTGTTGCGCGCGAGCCATGCACCGGCCCGGGTCGTGCCCCAGTCCGCGACGTCCCACGGCGGCGGGCCGCCGGGCGTCTTGAGGTCCAGGACCGTGCCCAGCTGGTGCTCCGAGTGGCCCGGCCGAGCGGAACCCAGCAGCGCGCTCGCGTACCCGTCTTCCAGGACCCAGCGGTTGAACGTCGAGACCTGCTGGGCGTAGCTGCGGTACGCGGACTGGATGGCGAACGGGGCCCCCGCGGCACGTGCGGCACGGTACATCGCGGTAAGGTCGGCGAGGGCGATCCGCCGGATCGAGCCCGGACCCGACGCGCCGGAGCGGTTTGCCCGGACGAGGTCGGCGGGTGCGTATGCCCGTGACAGCCGGTAGCGCGTATCCAGCAGGCTCCGATACCAGTCCGAGGTGGCCCGGTACCGGGTCAGCGTGTCCGCGTATGCGCACTTCGGCGCGAGGCCGGCCTCCGCCGCGAGGGGCTGCGATGCGCTGCCGGCGCCGAGGGTGGCGACGAGCGCCATCGCCAGGCCCAGGCGCGCGAGCACGACGATGCGACCCGGGCGGTGCGCGCGGACAACGGCCATGGCGCAACCGTAGGCGCGGCGGACCTCGACGAGCCATGGCCCGATCGGCCCGGTGGGCGGGGACCCTTTCGGGTGTGGACCTCGTGATGGACCAGCCGGCCGTGTCGCCCGTCAGGCGCCCGCCGGCGCGCGAGCGACGGTCGCGGCCGCGGGCCGCTGGGCCAGGATCGCCCCGATGAGCACGCCCGCACCGCCGATGAGCTCCGGGAGCCCGAACGGCTGGCCGAGCAGGAGCGCCGCCAGCAGGACGCCCGTCAGCGGCTCGGCGAGCATGAGCACGGACGAACGCGTGCCTCCGACACGGCGCACGCCCTTGAGCAGCCACACCTTGGCGAGCCCGGCGCCGACCGCCCCGGCGAACAGGATCGCCAGCCACGCGGTTGGCTCGCTGACCCACGCCGTGAGGCGGCCGGACAGCCCGTCCACCGGGATCGCGACGGCCCAGACCGCGATCGCGGCCCCGGCGAGAATGACCGTCACGGCCTGCGTCGACGGCACCCGGGTGAACCCCTTGCGCGAGGCCACGAGGTACGTGGCCTGGCAGCACGCCGCGATGGCTGCGAGCACCAGCCCGGCGGGGGAGAGGCGCGCGTCCGGGCCCATCCGGCCCAGCACGACGACGAGCAGTCCCGCGAGCGCGATCACGAGTGCCGCCGCACGGACCGGCGTGAGACGCTCCCGGCCCAGGGCGATGGAGGCGCCGGCCACGAGGACCGGGTACGAGAAGTACACGGCGAGCACGAGCGCGACGGTCATCGCGCCGTACGCCGCGAACAGGGCCAGCGACAGGCACGCCTGGGCGGCGGCCGTGAGCGCGAGCGTCCACTGCTCGCGGCGGGACAGGTCGCGCAACGAGACCCGCCGCTCCGCGCGGCCGGCGAAGGCGAGCAGCACGAGCGCGCCGATCGTCGCCCGCAGGGCCGCGAAGGTCGGGCTGCCCATGCCCGCGGCGTAGGCGATGTTGGACACGGGCCCGAGCGTCCCGAGCGCCACCCCGGCGCCGACCGCGTACAGGACGCCCATCTCGTAGGTCGACAGCCCGACGGCGGGGAGCGCGGCCCCGTCGCCCGAAATCGAGCGGTGCATGCGCCAAGGATCGAGCGGCGCCCGCGTCGGGCGCACCGGTCCGCCGGCCCATGGATCCGGGCTCCGCCCGAGGACGGCCATGCCGCCCGGCCCCGCGGATCCGTGACCCGCGGCCTCCCGGCGTACGCGAGCAGCGCGATGGCGTCAGCGTGCGCGCGGCGGCCCCGCCGCGATCCGTCGCCGGACGCCCTCGACGGTCGTGTCGGCCCAGTCGGACTCGATCCACCAGTTCGCGCCCGCCGCCTCGTGGGCGGCAGCGATCGCGGCCGCAGCGGCCGGGTCGTCGACCGGGGTCGTGCCGTCCACGACGATGTCGAACGCGCCGGTCCTGCCTTCCCGGGCGCGCGATCCCAGGACCCAGTTCACGACCTCGCCCAGCACCTCGGGGCCGCCCGGCTTCCCGTCCGGCCCCACCGTCTGCACCACGATGCCGTCCCAGCGCGCCGCGCGGTGCATCGAGCGCGCATGGGGCCAGGCGCCCACGACCCAGATGGGGATCCGCGGCTCCTGGACCGGTCGGGGCCGGAAGGTCATCGGCCCGAACCGGAAGTGATCGCCATCGAACGCGAACGGCTCGCCGCTCCACAGCCCGTCGAGGATCGAGAGCGTCTCGTCGAGGCGCTCCGCACGCAGCCGCGCCGCCGTCTCCTCGCCCACGTTGCCGAACCCCTGGTCGTCGAGAGCCCCGAGGCCAACGGGCAGGACGACCCGGCCGCCCGACAGCCGGTCGAGCGTCATCGCTTCCCGGGCGAGCTTCCACGGCCGCCGCCGGCTCGGCGCGAACACGAGTGCTCCGAGCCGCACGCGCCGCGTGCGCATCGCCATCGCGGCCAGCACGACCCACGGGTCGTACATGTCGGCCTCGCCGATGGCGATCGCGTCGTAGGTGAAGACGCCGTCCCAGCCAGCGGCCTCGGCGTCGGCCGCCAGCTCCGCCTGCGTCAGCGGGTCGCCGCTCGTGATCACGATCCCGTACTGCATCCGGCCATTCTCGTCGATGGCGGCCTGATGCCGGTCGGCCCGATGCCGGTCGGCCCGATTCTTCGTGACCTCCCGGCGCGGCAGCATCTGCGCGCTCGTGCGATCGTTCTGATCGGCCCGGAGACGGGTCTTCGTTCCGTGTGCCGTGCTCCGGCATGCCGGGACGATCACGCGCCCCACCCGCACGGCGGCTGCCGTGCCCTTGTCCGGAGGCACCACGAATGCAGGCGCGCGCCGTCGCGATCCTCACCTCCCTTGCCGTCGCGATCCTCGTCGCCGCGTGCGGCACGGGCGGCTCCGCCTCGGCCGGGGCGTCCCCGACGACGGTCGCCGGCGGCCCGCTCGTCACCCGCGACGCATGGGTCCGCGCCGCCGCCGCGGGCGGGACGAGCGCGGCGTACATGACGATCACCAACGGGCGCGTGGCGCCCGACGCGCTCGTGGGCGTGAGCGCACCCGACGTGACCGACAGCGCGGGCCTCCACGAGACGAGCTCGGACAGCTCCGGCATGACCGGGATGAAGCCCGTCGACTCGATCGCGATCCCCGCCGGCGGCACGGTCGCCCTGGAGCCCGGCGGCTACCACATCATGCTCATGGACCTGAAGCAGGAGCTCAAGGTGGGGGACCGGGTCACGCTGGTGCTCAGCTTCGAGCAGGCGGGCGTCGTCAACGTCACCGCGGAGGTGCGGGCCAACTGACGCCCGCCCCACCGCCGACGAGATGGACGAGCGTCCCGCTCCCGCTCCGCCCGCACCCGGTCCCGCGCCGCTGGACCGGCGGTTCGTCGTGGCCGGCGGGCTCGTGCTGGCGGCGCTCGCCGGGCTCGCGGTCTGGCTGCTCGCCATCACGGCCCTCGCGCCCGACACCCGGTTCGTGGTGCGCGATGCGCCCGCGCTCGAGCTGACGGACCAGACCGGCCAGCCGTTCTCGCTGACCTCGCTCCGCGGCCACCCGGTGCTCGTGTTCTTCGGCTACACGCACTGCCCGGACGTGTGCCCCGCGACGATCGGGACGCTCAACCAGGTGCTGGCGGACGCCGGCGCCGGCCCGCGCGCGGTGTTCATCTCCATCGACCCCGAGCGCGACCAGCCGCCCGAGATGGCGACCTACCTGAAGTACCTGCCGAAGGCGTACACGGGCCTGTCGGGGACGCAGGACCAGGTCGCCGCGAATGCCCAGCGCTGGGGCGTGAAGTACGCGAAGGTCGACGAGGGCTCGGCGGACGGGTACGCGATGGCGCACACGGCGGACGTGTTCCTCGTCGATGCCCAGGGCCGGCTGCGCGGACGCTACCCGTTCGGGACGGAGCCGGGCCCCATCACCGCCGCGGTCAAGGGGCTGCTCGCCGAGACGCCGGTGGCCGCGAGTCCGATCACGAGCGAGCCGCCATCGACGCCCCCGGCGACCGTCCCGCCGAGCCTCGCTCCCGCGACCGCCCCGGCGAGCGCGCCCTCCACCCCGGTCGCGCCGACGCCGTCGATCGCACCGTCCGCC
>JAICUV010000172.1 GCA_025935655.1 Chloroflexota bacterium
CGCGGCGCCACGCACCGCAGATGCGCCAGGTTGGCCTGCCGGCAGGCGAGATTGATGCCCCATGCGCCGCACGAGCGCTCACGGGCGCCGCCGATGGGCGGTCTCACGGTGTCTGACGCCACACGCGACCGGCGAGCGCCCCCCGGGAAGACCGGTCGCGGTTTGCCGGGTGCAGAACCCTTGGCCGGGTGGAGACCGCTGACCGGATGCCCGACCACCGCCCGGGCCGTCCCGTCGCCCTGTGCTATCCTCCGCGGCCGAGGGCGATTAGCTCAGCTGGTTAGAGCGCATGCTTGACATGCATGAGGTCACTGGTTCGAGTCCAGTATCGCCCACCACACAGCGTCGACCGGGACACGCCCGTCCGCGAACCCGCCAGAGAGTCGCAGCCACCGGCTGAGAGCCGCGACAGGGGAATCGGGACGAAGGCACCACCCGCGAGCGACCGGAGAACCGGTCCGGGATCCGCCCGTTAGCGCGGCACAGAGAGCGCATCAGCGCCGTCCAGCCGGCGAGGTGCGAAGGCGGGTGGAACCGCGGGAGGCACGGCCTCTCGTCCTGTCGGGACGAGAGGTCTTGTGATTCCCAGGAGGCGCGCGATGGCCGAGGACAAGGGACAGGCCGCGGCGGCGGTCGACGACGAGGAGCCGGTGCTCGACGCGCCGGATCGAGGCTCGGCCGACGAGCTGCTCGACGCGGGCGCGCACGCGCCCATCGACGCCATGCGCCACTCGACGGCCCACGTCATGGCCGAGGCCGTGCTCGACCTTTTCCCCGATGGCAAGCTCGGCATCGGCCCTGCGATCAAGGACGGCTTCTACTACGACTTCGACCTGCCGCGCCCGCTGACGCCCGACGACCTCGCGGCGATCGAGGCCCGGATGCGCGAGTCCATCAAGGCCGACCACCCGTTCGTCCGCCGGGAGATCTCGTGGGAGGACGGCCGGGCCCTCGAGGCGTCCAAGGGCCAGCCCTACAAGGTGGAGATCCTCGACGACCTCGCCCGCAAGGCCCAGGAGGCCGGCACGGCGCTCCCGGCCACGAGCCTGTACGAGCACGGCCCGTTCAGCGACCTGTGCAAGGGCCCGCACGTCGAGTCCACGGGTCACATCGGGCCGTTCAAGCTGCTCGCGGTCGCCGGGGCGTACTGGCGGGGCGACGAGAAGCGGCCGATGCTCCAGCGCATCTACGGCACGGTCTGGGAGTCGCAGGCCGAGCTGGACCTGTTCCTCGAGCGGCGCGAGGAGGCGAAGAAGCGCGACCATCGCAAGCTGGGCGTGCAGCTGGACCTGTTCTCGTTCCACGACGTCTCGCCCGGGTCCGCGTTCTGGCACCCCAAGGGCCAGCGGATCTGGCGCACGCTGGAGGGCGCCATGCGCGAGCTCCAGGACCGCCGCGGCTACCAGGAGGTCTCGACGCCGATCGTCGTGTCCGAGCGCCTGTGGCGCCAGTCCGGGCACTGGGACCACTACGCGGACAACATGTTCATCGTGGAGGCCGAGGGGCAGAAGTTCAGCCTCAAGCCGATGAACTGCCCCGAGTCCACGTTCATCTACCGCTCGCACCTGCGCTCGTACCGCGACCTGCCGCTCCGCTTCAGCGAGTTCGGGCGGCTCCACCGCAACGAGCGGTCCGGCGCCCTGTCCGGCCTCACGCGCGTCCGCCAGTTCATCCAGGACGACGCGCACATCTACGTGCGCCCGGACCAGCTCACGGCCGAGATCGAGGCGCTGCTGGGCGAGGTCCGCGAGTCGTACGGCTGGTTCGGGCTCGAGCCGCGGTTCGCGTTCGCCACGCGACCGGACAAGGCGATCGGGGACCCGGCGCTGTGGGACCTCGCGGAAGGGCTGATCAAGGATGCCCTCGACCGCGTGGGGGGCGACTACGTGGTCAAGCCCAAGGACGGCACGTTCTACGCCCCCAAGATCGACATCTACATCGACGACGCCCTGGGCCGCGAATGGCAGATGGCGACGATCCAGATCGACCTCACGATGCTGCCCGAGCGCTTCGACCTGACCTACATCGACGAGGACGGGCAGCCGAAGCGGCCGATGGCGATCCATCGCGCGATCCTCGGCTCGCTGGAGCGGTTCATCGGAATCCTCGTGGAGCATTTCGCCGGTGCGTTCCCGCTGTGGATCGCGCCGGTGCAGGCCGTGATCATCCCGATCGCGGACCGCCACGTGGACGCGGCGCGCGAGCTGGCGGACGTGCTGCGCGCCGGTGGTCTCCGGTTCGTCGAGGTGGACGACTCGGACAACCGGATGCAGAACAAGATCCGGCTGGCGCAGGGTCAGAAGGTGCCGTACATGCTCATCCTCGGCGACCGCGAGGTCGAGGCCCGCTCCGCCGCGGTGCGCCGGCGCGGGGCAGCCAAGGACGAGCCGCAGGAGGTCCTGCCCTGGGCCGAGATCGCCGCGCGGCTCGGCGCGGAGGTCCGGGAGCGCCGTCTCGGGTAGTCGTCCGGGAGGCCTGCCCGTCCCCGGGCTGAAGGTCCCGGGAACCCGGGTCGCGCCGCTCTCGTCGTCGCGCGCCGGCGCGTCCACCCTCGCCCTGGCGTCCCTCGGCAGGGGGGTCCGAGCATGTCGGCCTGGTCGGCGCCGCGACGGCACCTCGCGTCCGGCAACGATGCCGCAGCTGCGCGCATCGGCGGGTCGGCCGCAGGAGGCTGGCGCCCGTGGCTGCTCGGGTCGGGGCTCGGCCGCGCGAGGGGTGATGCCGGCCTCCTGCTCCTGATCTTCGTGCTCGCCTTCCTCGTTCGGCTCGTCCCGGTGCTGGCGGGCGGCGGGCTCACGGGATTGCACGACTACGACGACGGGGTCTACTTCGGGTCGGCGATCGCGCTCACGCAGGGCGTCCTCCCGTACCGCGACTTCCTGCTCCTCCATCCGCCGGGCGAGGCGGTCGCCCTGCTGCCGTTCGGGTTCCTCGGTGGCCTGGCAGGCGACGACGTCGCGTTCGCGCTCGCTCGCCTGGCGACGATGGGCCTCGGTGCGGTGTCGGCCGTCCTCGCCGCCCTCGTCGCGGGGCGGCACCTCCGCCTGGCGGGGATCGCGGCCGGCCTGCTCTATGCGACGTGGAGCGCGGCATCGAACACCGAGCGGAGCACCGACCTGCACGCCCTCCAGGCGGCCCTGCTCCTGGCCGGCCTGCTCGTGCTCGTGACCCCCGGACGGATCCGGGCGGGCCGCGCGGTGCTCGCCGGGGTCCCGCTGGGGCTCGCGACATCCGTGCAGCTGTGGCAGGGCCTCGCGGTGGCCGTGCTCCTGGTGTGGGTCGCGATCCGCGCGCCGGCGGCCGGACGCCGGCTCTGGGCCCGTCTCGTGCCACCGATCTCGTTCGGGACCGGCGCGGTCCTCGCCTTCGTGGCCGTGTGCCTGCCGTTCTTCGTCTCGGCGCCCTGGGACATGGTGCGGTACATCCTCGTCGACCAGGTGAGCCGGCCGGGGAGCGGCATGCTGTCCGTCGAGCGACTTCGCGCGCTGGAGGGACTGCCCAGGACCGGCCAGCTGCCGGCGGCCCTGCGCCCGGTCGTCCCGGACGCCGCGATCGTGCTCGTCGCGCTCGCGGCGGCCGCGGTCCTCGTCGCCACGGCACGGCGATGCCCGTGGACGCGTCCCTGGGCTGTGCTCGCGGTTGCGGGCACCCTCGTCGTCATGGTCACCCCGTCCTTCTTCAACGACTACGTGGCGTTCGTGGCGCCGGCGGCCACGCTCGTGCTCGGGACGGGCGTCGGCTGGGTCGGCGCCCGCCTGCTGCGCGCCGGTCACGGCCGGGTGCTCCTCGTGGCGGGATCGGTGCTGCTCCTCGCGGTCAGCGGCGTGTCCGTCGTGCGCCGGGAGGGGCAGCCGCTCGACATCGCCGCGCTGCGTGCGGACCTCGCCGGGGCCACGTGCGTGAACTCGGACCATCCCACGCTGCTGGTCGTGACCGGCGCCCTCCGCCACGACCTCGAGCATCGATGCCCCATCGTGCTCGACCCGACGGGCATCCGCCACGACGCGGACCGGGCGAGCCTGCCCGGGGGTCTGCCGGCACGCACGCTCAGGCAGGCGGTCGGCTACCAGGCGGCCATGGTGGCGCTGTACGGCGGCTCCGACGCGGGCCTGTTCACGACGGACGCCGGCTTCACGGCGGCGACCCGCGCCGCGGTGGAGCGGTCGTTGCCCTACGCCCACGACGAGGGTATCGTCACCGTCCGACGCGCCGCTCCCTGATCGCCCCACGACGCGTCCGGGCCTCGCCGGGGCCGGCGCCCGGACGGCGCGGGGACGGCCTGGCGGCCGTTGCGACTCCCCGAACGCTCGTGCTATCCTCCCGCGGCGACCGCGCAGGGCGTCTGTTCATGCGCGCCGCATACCCAACGTCACTGGAACAAAGGGACCCTGTCATCAGCCGAGACCTGCGCATCAACCAGATGATCCGTGTACCCCAGGTCCGGGTCCTCGACGAAGATGGCTCACAGCTGGGCGTCATGCCCACGCAACAGGCCCTGGCGATGGCGCAGGAGCGAGGGCTCGACCTCGTCGAGGTCGCGCCCACCGCGGCACCCCCGGTCGTCAAGTTTCTCGACTACGGTCAGTACAAGTACGAGCTGACCAAGCGCGAGAAGGAGGCGAAGCGGAAGCAGCGGGCGGTGGAGTTCAAGGAGGTCCGTCTGACCCCGAAGATCGGGATCGGCGACTTCGAGACGAAGGTCCATCGCGCGATCGAGTTCCTCGAGGATGGGGACCGGATCAAGGTCACCGTCCGCTTCCGTGGCAGGGAGCTCACGCACCCGGAGATCGGCCGGAACCTGCTCGCCAAGTTCGGCGACGCGGTCAAGGACCACGCGGTCATTGACCGGACACCGGCCCTCGAAGGCAAATCGATGTTCATGACGCTCGCGTCGGTGCACAAGCCGAAGCCGCACGAGCACCGCAACCAGGCGGGCAGGCCCGACGACGCCGAGGCGCCGGTCGCAGTCGACACGGTCGACTCGGCCGAGGCAGCCGACGCGCCCGAGGAGACGCCCGTCGTCGCCCCGACGCCCTCCGCCCAGCCGGCGGTCGAGGCGGCGCCAGCAGGAGAGTGAGGCCAGCGTGCCGAAGATGAAGACCCACAAGGGGACCCAGAAGCGCGTCGGCGTGACTGGCACGGGCAAGTTCGTGCGCGTGAAGTCCTGGCGTGGCCACCACCTCGAGATCAAGTCGTCGCGCCGCACCCGCCGCTACGCGGGCAAGGCCGTGATCGGGCCCGAGCACCAGGAGCAGCTCCGGCGGCTGCTGCCGCACCTCTAGGAGCACCTGATGGCACGCGTCAAGCGCGGCGTTACGTCGCACAAGCGCCACAAGCGGCTGCTGAACGCCGCCGAGGGCAAGACCGGCACGAACCGCAAGCTCGTCAAGCGCGCCCACGAGGCGCAGCTCCACGCGCTCGCGTACGCCACCCGGGACCGCAAGCAGCGGAAGCGCGACATGCGCCAGCTGTGGATCATCCGCATCAACGCGGCGGCGCGCCTCAACGGGCTCAGCTACAACGCGTTCATCGCCGGCCTCAAGAAGGCCAACGTGGACCTCGACCGCAAGAGCCTCGCGGACATCGCCGTGCGTGACGCGTCGACCTTCGGTCGCATCGCCGAGCTCGCCCGCGGCGCCTGACCCTCCCGGTCACCCGCCCGGACCCTCGACGTCGTCGACGCTCGAGGGTTCGTGATTCCCGGCCCGGCTCGGCCCACCACCCGTCACGCAGGACCGCCACCCAGCATGGACCTCGCCCAGCTCTCCGCCGACCTCCAGGCGCTCCGGACGCGGGCGGTCGACGCAGCCGCCGCCGCTTCGGACACGGCCGCGCTCGACACGCTCGAGCTCGAGGTGCTCGGCAAGAAGGGGGAGCTCACCGCCATCCTGCGCGGCATCGGGGCGCTCCCGCCCGAGGACCGGCCGAAGGTCGGCGCGGTCGCGAACGAGGTCCGGACCGCGGTGGAGGCCGCCATCGGCACCGCCCGGGAGACCCTCGGCGGCGCGGAGCTCGCCGCACGGCTCGCGGCCGAGACCGTCGACGTCACGACCCCGGGCAGGTCCATCCGCCGGGGATCGCTCCACCCGATCGTGGAGACCGCGCGCCAGATCGCCGACGTGTTCGCCCAGTTCGGCTTCGTCGTGTACGAGGGGCCGGAGATCGAGGACGACGTCACCAACTTCCAGATGCTCAACATCCCGCCCGATCACCCGGCGCGGGACCTGTGGGACACGCTCTACCTGGACGTCGAGGGTCGCCTCCTGCGCACCCACACGAGCCCCGGCCAGATCCGGGTCATGCACCAGGAGCGCCCGCCGATCCGTGCGCTCCTCCCGGGCCGCTGCTTCCGCTACGAAGCCGTGGACGCGAGCCACGCGAGCGAGTTCTTCCAGGTGGAGGGGCTGATGATCGACGAGGGCACGTCGATGGCGGACCTCAAGGGCCTCCTGGACCAGTTCGCCCACGCGATGTTCGGCGAGGACCGCCCGACGCGGTTCCGCCCGGGGTACTACCCGTTCACGGAGCCCAGCGTCGCGTTCGACATCCTGTGCGTCATCTGCAACGGGGAGAAGTGCCCCGCCTGCTCCCGGACCGGCTGGATGACGATCCTCGGCGCCGGCATGGTCCACCCGGTCGTGCTCCGGTACGGGGGCATCGACCCAGAGCGCTACCAGGGCTTCGCGTTCGGGATGGGCGTGGAGCGGATCGCGAACCTGCGCCACCACGTGGTGGACCTGCGCGCCTACATGGAGCACGACCTGCGGTTCCTGGGGGCGTTCCGATGAGGGTCCCGCTCTCCTGGCTCCGCGAGTTCGTGGACATCGACCTCTCGCCGGAGCAGCTCGCGGAGCGGCTCACGCTCCTGGGCATGGAGGTCAAGACGATCGAGCGCTGGGGCGCCGACTGGGAGCACGTCGTCACCGGCGAGCTGCTCACGGTGGAGAAGCACCCACGCGCCGACCGCCTGAGCCTCACCACCGTGACCCTGGGTGACGGCGGCGAGCCGCTGTCGATCGTGTGCGGCGCGACGAACATCGCGCCCGGCCAGCGGATCCCGGTCGCGCTACCGGGCGCCGTCCTGCCGGGCAACCGGAAGATCGAGCGCGCCGAGAAGATGGGCGTCGTCAGCAACGGCATGCTGTGCTCGGGCGCCGAGCTGAACCTGACCGGCGACGGCGACGGGATCCTGATCCTGCCGGCCGACACGCCCCTGGGCGTCCCGCTCACGGACCTCTACGGGGACGTCGTGCTGGACGTGGACGTCAAGCCGAACCGCGGGGACGCCCTGTCGATCCTCGGGCTCGCCCGCGAGGTCGCCGCGGCGACCCGGCGCGACGTCCGCTGGCCGGAGCCCGTCGTGGCGGAGGGGAGCGGCCCGGAGGCATCCGCGCGCTTCGCCGTCGACGTCCGGGACCCGGACCTGTGCACCCGGTTCGTGGGCCGCTGGGTGAGCGGCGTGACGGTCGGCCCGTCGCCCGACCACGTCCAGATGCGGCTGCTCGCCGCGGGCC
>JAICUV010000201.1 GCA_025935655.1 Chloroflexota bacterium
CCGACCAGGGCTCGGAGCCCTCGTGACCACCCGCGTCGACGTCGTGGTGGTCGGGGGCGGGCCCGCGGGCGCGGCGACCGCCGCGTACCTCGCGCGGGCGGGCCACGAGGTCATGCTCGTCGAGCGGGCGCCCGCCTGGCGCTGGCGCGCCGGAGGCGTGTTCGCGTCGCCGGCCGCGGTCCGCGAGCTGCGCCACGCCGGGCTCGAGGCGGAGACGCTGGCGCGCGTCGCCCGCCCGATCCCCGCCATGCGGGTCGAGCTCCCCGACCGCGACCGGACCTCGTTCCGGCTCACGTACGGCGCGGAGGCGACCGGCGACACGGCGGTCGGCTTCGACCGCTCCGCCCTGGACCCGGCGCTGCTCGAGCACGCGGCCGCGGTCGGCGTGGACGTGCGGTGCGGGGTCCCGGTCGCCGCCGTGGAGCTGCCGGACCACCGGCACGGGGCGTCGGTGACGCTGGGTGGCGACGGGGCGGTCTACGAGGCCGCGATCGTCGTGGGGGCGGACGGGCCACGGTCGATCGTCGCCGAGGAGGCGGGCATGGTCCGGCCGCCGCGGCTCGCAGACCGCGTCGGTCTGAGCTGGCACGTCGCCGACGAGCCGGGCGACCCGGTCAAGGACGCGCGGATGGTCGTCCTCCCCGGCGGCGCCTACTGCGGCATCGCGCCCGTGCCCGGCGGGCGGGTGAACATCGGGATCGTCCTGGCCGGGAAGGGATGGCGCGATCGCCTGGCGCGGGACGGCGCCGCCGCCGTGGGCCGCGACGCCTTCACGGTCATCCCGCGCCTTGGCGACGCGGTGGAGCGCTGGCGGACCGGGGCGATCACGGACTCGATCGCCGGGTCGAGCCCGCTCGGCAGCCGCGTCGAGCGGCGCTGCGGACCCGGCTGGGCGGTGGTCGGCGACGCGGCCGGGTTCCTCGACCCGTTCACGGGCGAGGGCCTCCACCGCGCGCTGGTGAGCGCCCGTCTCGCCGCCGAGGCGATCGATGCCGAGCTCCGCGGGATGCCGGGCGCGCTCGGGGGCTACGACCGGGCGATGACCGAGCGGTTCGGGACCAAGGACCTCGTCTCGCTCGTGGTCCAGGGGTTCCTGGGGCGTCCGGCGCTGTTCGCGTACGCGGGCCGGCGCCTTGCGCGGCGGGCGTCCGTCCGTGCGACGATGGGCCTCGTGATGGGCGACCTCGTTCCCGCGTCCCGCGCCCTCGATCCGCGGTTCCTCGCCGCGCTCCTCAGGCCGTGACCGCCGGGTCCGCCACGACACGTGGCGCCGGACCGGGTGCCGCCGTGGAGCGAGTCCGGGTCGCCGCGTATGCGTGGGTGGAGGACGACGACGCCGTGCTCCTCGTCCGGATCTCGCCCGGGGAGATGGGCGCGGGCCGGTGGACGCTCCCCGGCGGCGGGCTCGCGTTCGGCGAGGACCCGGCGACCGGGGTGCTCCGCGAGCTGCGCGAGGAGACGGGACTCACGGGCGCGGTCGACGGCCTCCTCGGCGTGCGGTCCGCGATGCTCCAGCCCGATCAGACGAAGAGCGGGCACCGGATCCAGAACCTCGGGATCCTGTACCGGGTCTCGGTGACCGGCGGCGAGCTGCGCAACGAGGTGGACGAGTCGACCGACCTCGCGGCGTGGGTGCCGCTCGCCGACGTGGACGGGCTGCCCGCCGTGCCGCTCGTGGCCTGGGCCCGCACCGTGGCCGGCCGCTGATGCGCTCGGTCATCGGGATCGATGTCGCCGCCCCGCCGGAGCTCGTCTACCGCCTCGCCCGTGACGTGACCCGCTGGGATCGGCTGCTGCCCCACTACGCCCGCTCGGCCGTCGTCCGGACCGACGCGGACGGCGTCCTCGTGTGTGACTTCATCGCCCGCCGCCCGTTCCTCCCCGTGCTCGGCCTCGGGATCCCGGTGACCTGGCGCAGCCGGACCTCGCACGACCCGACCACCCGACGGCTGCGCTTCGTCCACGTCGCCGGAGCCACGAAGGGGATGGACGTGACCTGGACGATCGAGCCACTCCGGCTTCCCGACGGCGGCGAGGGGACGCGGGTGGAGATCACGCACGAGTTCGCGCCGGCGATCCCCGGGTTCGCGGCGTTCGTGGACGCAGCCTTCACCCGGCCCATCGCCGGTCGGACGCTGGCGACGTTCCGCGCGCTCGCCGAGGCGCTCGCCGGCGGCGATGCTCCGGAGACGTCCGATCCCGCCCCGCCGGCGAACACCTGACATGACGTCCGCGCCCCCTCCGCGCCGTCGCGCGGTCATCACCGGCATCGGCGTGATCTCGGCGGTCGGCATCGGGCTGCCCGCCTTCCGGGCCGGCCTCCGCGCCGCGAGGAGCCCGGTCAGACGGATCGACCGCTTCGACCCATCGCCCTTCCGGTCGCAGGTGGCGGCCCAGGTGGACGACTTCGAGCCGCTCGACTTCATGGACCCCCGGGCGGCGCGGGCGATGGACCGGTTCAGCCAGTTCGGGCTCGCGGCCGGGCGGATGGCGATGGCGGACGCCGGGCTCGTCCCGGGGGTCGCCGGCGCGCCGGACGGGGAGCGGATCGGGATCTATCTCGGGTCCGCTCTGGGTGGGATCGCGTTCGCCGAGACCCAGCACGAGAAGTACCTGGAGCGGGGGCTGCGGTCCGTCTCCCCCACCCTCGCGCTCGCCGTCTTCGGCGGCGCGGCGCCGGCGAACCTCGGCATCGCGCTGGACGTGCGCGGGCCGATCCTTTCGACGGCGAACTCGTGCGCCAGCGGCGCGGTGGCGATCGGCGAGGCCGCGAAGGCGATCCGGGCGGGCGAGGTGGACGCGGCGATCGCCGGGGGCATCGAGGTGCCGCTGTCGCCGCTCGCGTTCGGCGCGTTCGACCTCATCCGTGCGCTCGGCCACCGCTTCAACGACGACCCGATCCACGCCTCGCGGCCCATGGACGGCGCACGGGACGGGTTCGTCATGGGCGAGGGCGGCGCGCTGCTGGTCATCGAGGCGCTGGAGTCCGCCGTCGCCCGTGGCGCGCACATCTATGCCGAGGTGCTGGGGTACGCCGCGACGTCGGACGCCCACCACATGGTCCAGCCGCGCGCCGACGGCCGCGAGGCGGGTCGCGCGGTGTCGCTCGCGCTCGCCGATGCCCGAGTGCGCCCCGACGAGATCGACTGGGTGAGCGCGCACGCCAGCTCCACGCCGATCGGTGACATCGCCGAGGCGCGGGCGATCTCCGCAGGGCTCGGCGAGCGGGCCGCGACCGTCCCCGTCTCCGCCACGAAGGGGCTCACCGGCCACCCGCTGGGCGCGACGGGCGCGATCGAGGCCGCGATGGCGAGCCTGGCCATCGCGGAGGGCTGGGTCCCGGCCACCGTGAACCTCGAGGCACCCGAGCCGGAGCTCGCGGCGCTGCTGCCGAACCTCCTGCGCGAGGGCCGCGACGGCACGTACGACCGGATCCTCTCGACGTCGTTCGGCTTCGGCGGCCTCAACGCGGCGCTCGTCCTCGGGAGCGCTCGCGAGGGCTGACGGCGGCGGTACGCTTCCGGGCATGGTCACCGAGATCGAGCGTGCCGTCCCCACGTGGGAGCGCCGCTTCCGCGCACCGATCCTGTCGCTCCCCTCCTGGGCCGCGGACGACCCGGAGCTGCTCGTCGTGGGCTCCACCGAGAGCGGCACCTACCAGCTCCACGCGTGGAACCGCCGGACCGGCTCCCGCCGCCAGGTCACGTTCGACCCAGTCGGCGTGCTCGACGGGCGCCCCACCGCCGACGGCACGGGCGTCGTCTGGTTCCGCGACGAGACCGGCGCCGAGACCGGCGCGTGGGTCGTCACGCCGTTCGCGGAGGACGTCGCACCGGAGCCGCTCCTCGAGGGGATCCCGATCGGCTGGTCCGAGGGCGTCGCGATCGGGCGGACGCGGACCATCGTCGGCGTGAGCTCGGCGGAGGGGTTCTCGGTCTGGGTCGCCGGGGAGGACGGTCGCGGCACCAGGATCCACGAGCACCCGCAGCCGGTCAGGCTCGTCGGGGCGGCGATGACGGGCACCGGCGAGTCCGGGCCGCTCTCCGCGGACGAGACGGTGGTCGCGCTCTCGGTGATGGAGGACGGAGACGTGCTCCACCCGTCGCTCCGCGCCATCGACGCCGCCACGGGCGCGGTCCGCGCCGAGCTGCGCGACCCGGGCCTCCAGCTCACCGGGTACGGCTTCTCCCCGGTCGCGGGCGACCTCCGCCTCGCGATCACCCACGAGCGCACGGGCGAGGAACGCCCGGCGACGTGGGACGTGGCCACGGGCGAGGTGCACGACCTGGACCTGGGCGGCCTCGTGGGCCCCGTGGAGCCCGTGGACTGGTGGCCGGACGGGAGCGCGCTGCTCCTGCTCCAGCTCGTCGAGGGCCGCCATCGCCTGCACCGCTACGACCTGGCGAGCGGGCGGCTCACCGCCCTGGACACGGACGAGGGGTCGATCACGGGCGCGGTCGTCCGCCCCGACGGCGAGGTGTGGTACCGCGTCCACCACGGCGAGCACCCGGCGCGAATCCTCGCCGCCGGCACGAGCCAGCCGCTCATCGAGCCGGACGGCCCGCGTGCGCCAGCCGGCCGCGAGTTCGAGACGTGGTGGTTCGCGAACCCATCCGGGGCGCAGGTCCACGGGTTCATCGTGCGACCCGACGGGGACGGTCCGTTCCCCGTCATCCTCCGCGTCCACGGCGGCCCGCACTACGCCGACCTCGACCGCTGGGCCCCGGATCTCCAGGCGCACGTCGAGGCCGGGTTCCTCGTGGCGATGGTCAACTACCGGGGATCCATCGGCTTCGGACAGGCGTGGCGTGACGCGCTCACCGGCAACGTCGGGTTCCACGAGCTGGAGGACGTGCTCGCGGGCCTGGACGACCTCGTGGCGCGCGGGCTCGCCGATCCGGCTCGCGTCGTGCTCGCGGGGTGGTCGTGGGGCGGCTACGTGACGCTGCTCGGGATCGGTCGCCACCCGGCCCGGTTCCTGTCGGCGATCGCGGGCGTCCCGGTCGCGGACTACGTCGCCGCCTACGAGGACGAGAGCCCCATCCTCCAGGCGATGGACCGCAGCCTCATGGGCGGCTCGCCGGAGGACGTGCCCGCGTTCTACGCGGAACGGAACCCGCTGACGTACGTGGACGAGGTCGCCGTCCCGCTGCTGATCCTCGCGGGCGAGAACGACTCGCGCTGCCCGATCCGGCAGGTGTGGAACTACGTCGGACGGCTGCGCGAGCGCGGCGTGGAGCCCGAGGTCTACACGTACGCGACGGGCCATGCCTCGTTCGACGTCGAGGAGCGCGTCCGCCAGACCGCGATCACGCTCGACTTCCTCGCGCGCACCGTCCCCGGCGCGACACGGCTCGACGGCCTCGACGAGCACCTCGCCGCGGCCGGCCTCGTCGCGCCCGGCTGATCAGGCGAAGCGGTACGTCCCCTCGCGACCCTCGCACGGGCGGCCCCGCCCGAGCGTGATCTCGCCCGCCGTGACGTCCGCAAGGCACCAGAACACGGTGGCGGTGGATGCGTCGTCGTCGGGATGGCGGCAGATCGAGGGCGTCGTGGCATGGTCGGCGAGCGCCGCTCGCAGCAAGGCCGGCGTGACCGAGCCCGCGGCCGGACCCGTCCCAACCTCGCCGTCGAGGAGCGCCAGCGCGCGCTCCAGCCGGACCGCGGAACGGCGCGCGTAGGCCGGGTCACCCTCGTAGCGCCGCATCCGCTCGCAGGCGTAGTGGTTCGTGTGGGCGAGCGTGCCGCCGGGCGACAGCCGGGTGAGCTCCGCGTCCGCGGCCGATCCCTCCACGTTCACGACGCGCCCATCACGGTGGGCGAACACGGTGTTGTACGAGGAGGCGCGGTCCGGGCGGAGGGCCATGGCGACCGCCTCGTCGAGGGTCGTGGCGGTGAGCTGCTCGCGCACCATGAGCAGGCGCGGCACGCCGACACGCTCGTCGTTGGGGGACAGCTCGTTGCCCGTCAGCGACAGGCCCGCGGCGTTCCAGCCGATGCTGATCCACGGCCCGATCCCAACCGAGAGGACGACGGGCTCGCCGGGCACGCGCCACTCGATCGCCACCACCGACGCCTCCGAGCGCGCCGACAGGTCGTTCGTGTGGGCGACCCAGACATGTCCGTCGGCCGTCGCGGGCGGGCCGGCGACGAGGTCGCTGCACCGGCCGTCCACGACCGTGCCGGCGGTCGCCTGGCTCGGGCGGACGCTCCAGATCTCCTCGATCGAGGCCGCGAACAGGGCGAGGGGGTCCACGCCGGCGCCCTCGACTGCGCCATCGATCTCG
>JAICUV010000167.1 GCA_025935655.1 Chloroflexota bacterium
CGTAGCCCGGGAAGGGACCGCCGCCGTCGCGGATCGCGATGATCCGGGCGTGGAACACGGTCAGCTCGGTGTCGACGGCGTGCTGGAGCGCCTGGATCGCGGACCACTCGCCTGGCTGCGGCTCGCGGGCGAGCAGTGCCGGGTCCACGCGCGAGATGGCGGACCAGCGGTCCACCGAAGTGCGGAACATCGACAGGCACTGGGCGATGACGTCGGACATGGGGGGCTCCCGCTCGTGGATGGCGACCCGTCCAGTGTGCCCTGCCGACCTGCGAAGATGCGTCGGTGCAGCGGACCATCGACTGGGTCGACGACCAGATCCACCTCATCGACCAGACGCGCCTCCCCGACGAGCTGGTGATCCTGCGGGTCGCCGCCCTCGACCCGCTCATCGATGCGATCGCCCGGCTCGCCGTCCGCGGGGCCCCGGCGCTCGGCGTCGCGGGTGGGCTCGGAGTCGCGCTGCTGGCGCGCCTCCATCCCGGCGACGAGGCCGCGGTCCGCGATGGCGCCGCCCGTCTCCGGGCCGCGCGGCCGACGGCGGTCAACCTCGCGTGGGGCGTGGACCGCGCGCTCGCCCGGCTGTCCGACGGCCCGGACGCCGTCCTGGCCGAGGCGCTCGCGATCCGGGACGAGGACATCGCGGCCTGCGCGGCGATGGCGACCCGTGGCGCGGACCTCGTGGAGGGGCTCGTGGCCCGCCGCCCGATCCGGGTCATGACGATCTGCAACACCGGCGCACTCGCCGCGGTCGAGCGCGGGACCGCCCTGGGCGTCGTGGGCGAGCTGTTCGCCCGCGGCATCCTCGAGGAGGCGCTCCCGCTCGAGACCCGGCCGCTGCTCCAGGGGTCACGGCTCACGGCGTGGGAGCTGACGCAGATGGGGGCGCCGTTCCGGCTGCTCGTCGACGGGGCGGCGGCCTCGGTGCTCGCGCGCGGTCTCGCGGACGTCGTGCTCATCGGCGCGGACCGGGTCACCGCGAACGGGGACACGGCGAACAAGGTGGGGTCGTTCGCGCTGGCGCTCGCGGCGCGGCACGCGGGCGTGCCGTTCCTCGTCGTCGCGCCCGAGTCCTCGGTAGACCTGGCGACCCCCGACGGCGCCGCGATCCACATCGAGGAGCGCGGATCGGACGAGGTGCTTGCCTTCCGCGGCATCCGGAGCGCGCCCGAGGGGACGCGCACGCTCAACCCCGCCTTCGACGTCACGCCGGCGTCCCTGATCACGGCGATCGTCACCGACCACCGGGTCGTGCGCACCGACCGGGGCGAGACGCCGGGCTGACGGTTCGCCCTGCGGCCCTGCGAATCGCGGCTCTGCGCTCCCGCGGCCGCGGCAGCGCGCGGCGCCCTCGCGCCCTCGCGCCTCCGCGACCCGTGCCAGTGACTCACCAGGGAGTCAGATGCCTGGGTTTCGTGCGGGAACCCGCGGCGGAAGTGGCACTTCGAGCGTCAGTCCGTGCGCGGCGAGCGGTGATTTGACTCTGAGCGGAGTCACGGGCGGGCGATCGGCGAGCGGGCGGGCGACGGGCGAGCGGGCGGGCGGGCGGGCGACGGGCGAGCGGGCGGGCGGGCGAATGGCGAGCCAGCGGCGGCCGGGCGGGCGACAAGCGGGCGTGCGAACCGGCGCCCTCGCGCCATGCGCGTGCACCCCCGCGCCCCGGCGGGACCGCGCGCACTCCACCTCGCGCGGCGACTCAGGAGGGAGTCAAGTGCGCGGGTTTCGTGCGGGAACCTGCGGCGGAAGTGGCACTTCGAGCGTCGGTTCGTGCGCGGCGCGCGGTGATCTGACTCTGAGCAGAGTCAAATGACGTGACCGGACGGGCGACGGGCCGGCGATCGGCGAGCTGCCCGGCGATAGACGAGCGGGCGGGCGGGCGACGGGCGAGCGAACCGGCCACGAGTCGACGCCCGACCAACCGCCGTCAACCGCTGAGCCCACCCGCGTCGGCGACGGCAACGCGTGTCGCCCGCGACAGGTACCCGCGTTGCCGAGGTCCTGCCCGCCGTGCCTGTCGATGGCCCACCCAAACGCCTGAGACTCCCGGTATCGGGCATCACCCGATTCGTACGCGGCCCGGGAGAGAGGTCATGGAACTCAGCGAGCTGACTGAAGACATCGTGTTGATGCTGCCAGTCATCCTCCTCGTCCAGGGCGTGGTCGCCCTCATCCTGTGGTTCGCGTTCGGGTCGAAGGGTGGCCGTGGTGCCCGCTTCGCCGCATGGCTGGGCCTGGTGACCCTGACCCTGTGGGTCGGCTCGGCGCTGGCCTTCGTCGTCCTGCACCTGCTGTTGTTCCAGTTCGGCAACGGTGCCGTGGTCGCGGGCGTGGTCGTCACGACCGTGTTCATGCTGCTCATGCCCTTCGGCTGGGCGTACGTCGTCCGGCACCGCGACACGACCACGGACGGCGAGGCGTCGGACGGCCCGACGCCGCACGGCCCGACGCCGAGCGCCGGCACGCACGCCCACTGAGCGGCGGTCCACCGACGATGGCCGTGCTCCACGAGCCCGGGACGGGTCGCGCCACCGCACGTGGCGCCACGCCACTGCGCGTCCACCTCGCGATCGTCGACTTCCCGATGCTGACGGCCTCCTTCCGCGCGGTCATCGAGGCCGAGCGGGACATGACGGTCGTGGCCGAGACCACGGACCGGGACGCGGTCCTGGGCGACCTCGCGGCGGCGCGGCCCGATGTCGTCGTGACCGCGTGCGACCCGGGCGACGGCACCGGCTGCCAGATCGCGGAGACGATCGAGGCGATCCGCGCCGCCGAGCGCGAGGTCAAGATCATCACCCTCGACTGCCGGTGCGTCACCGACCAGCTCCAGACCGTGTTCCGTGCGGGTGCGAACGGGTATCTCACGCGCGAGGCCCTGGGCACCGACGTCGTGGCCGCGATCCGGAGCGTCGCCGCGGGCCACACCTACGTCAGCCCGACGATCGTGACCCAGATGGTCGATACCTACGTGCGCCGGACCGAGGACCTCCCCGACGACCCGTACGACACCCTGACCGATCGCGAGCGCGAGATCCTCCTGCTCGCCGCGCTGGGCCACACGAGCCGCGACATCGCCCGATCGCTCCACCTCTCCGAGCAGACCGTGCACTACCACCGCGCGAACATGATGGAGAAGCTGGGGCTGCGCGACCGCGTGGACCTCCTGCGCTACTCCGTCCGCCGCGGGCTCCTGAGCCCCAGCACGCTGTGACGGCGATGACGCGCGTGCGGAGCTTCTGGGCGAGCGTCCGGCCGCGGACGAGGCGCGGCGCGGCGGTCGCCATCGCGGCGATCGTCGGCGGCGCTGCCGTCCTGTCGATCGCGCTCACGGTCGCCGCGTCGATGGCCTGGTCCCCCTACGTCACGTTCGACCTCGACCGCGCCTCGAACCCGCGTGCCTGGGCCGCCAACGAGCTGTCATTCGCCGGCTCCTCGACGTGCCGGGAGTGCCACGCGCCCCAGGCCGTCGCCCTCCACGCGGCCCCGCACAACGGTGTCGCGTGCGAGAGCTGCCACGGCGCCCTCGCCGAGCACGCTGCCTCGAGCCCGGCGCCGGGCGCAGCCGCGATGGCCGAGCCGACCAACGCCGACTGCCTGCGTTGCCACACGGCCGCCGAGGGCAAGCCGGCGACCCTCAAGACGATCGATCCGTGGCAGCACTACAAGCCGGTGTGCCTGGAGTGCCACGACCCGCACACGACTGACGCCACCCGCCCGCCCGTCGTGCGTCACCCGCTCGACGACCTGCCGCCGTGCATCACCTGCCACGGCCCCGAGGGCTTCAAGGCGCGCAACCTGCGCCACCCCGACGCCACGACCAACGACGCGGCCTGCCTCGAGTGCCACGCCCCGAACCGGGGCCCGGCGAGGGACGACGACTGATGCGCACGACCGAGCCCACCGAGCCCGGGCGCGCCGGGGCCGCCGCACCCCAGCCCGCCGAGCCCGCCCAGCCCGCCACGCCCCGGCCCGTCGAGGACGCCTCCGACCCCGCGGCGCTCGTCCCGCTCACCGAGCTCGCACCCGCCATCCAGGAGGCCAGCGTCAGCCGGCGCGCGTTCCTCGGCTTCGGCCTCGCGATCACGGGCGCGCTCGTGGGTGCCGCCGGCATCGCCCGGCTGTTCCCGGTGTTCGCGGACGACGCCCCGGCCGCCTACCCGATCAGCTCCACGTACGACCCCTCGACGAAGGAGTGGACGTTCGTCGTGGACACGGCCGCATGCATCGGCTGCGGGCTGTGTGTCGTGGCGTGCAAGGAGGAGAACCACGTCCCCGAGGAATCCGAGTACACGCGGACCTGGGTGGAGCGCCACGTCACGACCACCGACGGCGAGGTCTACGTGGACTCGCCAGACGCGGGCATGAACGGCTTCCCGCCCGAGTCGACGGCCCCGGGCGCCGCCGGCAAGCCCGTCGAGTCGGGCTTCTTCGAGCCCCGCCTGTGCATGCAGTGCGCCGAGTCGCCGTGCACCGGCGTCTGCCCCGTCGGCGCGACGTACCGGACCGCCGACGGCGTGATCCTCGTGGACGCCCGGCGTTGCATCGGCTGTGGGTACTGCGTCGTGGCCTGCCCGTACGGCGCGCGCTACCTCGTCCCGGCCGGGCCGGACACGCCCGGCGGGTACGCGGGCGTCGCCGACAAGTGCACCTGGTGCTACCACCGCATCTCGCGCGGCCAGAAGCCCGCGTGCGTCGAGATCTGCCCGGTCGGCGCGCGCCAGTTCGGCGACGCCGCGACGGACGCCGACATCCAGCAGCTCCTGGCCACCCGCCAGCCGCTGCCGCTCCACCCGGAGTACGGCACGAAGCCGCGGGTGCTCTACCTCGGACCCGCGGTGGAGGAGGCCTGAGCGATGCAGGCGACGATGCACACCGTGACGGTGGGGCGCCACGCGATCCCGCTGGCGCCGCGTGCGGCGGCCCACGCGCTCGTGGCCGAGGTGCGGAGCATGTCGCTCGCCCTTCGCCTGTGGCTCGCGCTCCTGCTCGGGGTCATGGCCCTCGCCGCCATCGCCGCGCTCGTCGCCATCCCGCCCGGCTGGGAGGTCTTCGGCACCTCGCCCAGCTTCGAGTGGGGCCTGATGATCGTCGCCTACGTGTTCTTCGCGATCATGACCAGCGGGCTGTGCCTCGCGTCGTCGCTGGGCACCGTGTTCGGCCTCGAGCGCTTCCGCCCGCTCGAGAAGCGCCACGCGGTCCTCGCCCTGCTCAGCCTCACGACCGCATTCGGGATCATCGCCCTGGACCTCCACTTCCCCGTCCGGCTGGTGTTCGGCGCGATGCTGGTCCCCTCCCCCTCCTCGCCGATGTGGTGGATGGGCGTCTTCTACGGCCTGTACCTCGTCGTGCTGATGGTGGAGGTGTGGAGCATGTTCACGCCGCACCCGAAGATCCACCAGTGGTCGTGCACCGCCGCCGCGATGGTCGCGATCTTCGCGCCGACCACGCTGGGCCTCGTGTTCGGCGTGCTCTCCGCCAAGAGCTTCTGGCACGGCCCCCTGACCCCGGTGATCATGGTCGCCTCGGCCTTCGTCGCCGGGACGGCGCTCCTCGGGATCGTGTTCTGGGCCGTGTGGCGGTTCAACCTCCAGGACGGCGAGCGGGCGGTCCGCCTGGGGATCCCGTCGATCCGGCTCCTGCTCGCGATCGGGCTCGTGATCGTGAGCACGCTGCTGACGCTCAAGCTGGCGATGGGCCTCGCCGGCGGGGAGCCCGGGCTGCGGGACGCGACGATCGCGCTGGTCACCGGCCCGCTGGCGGTCCCGTTCTGGATCGTGCGGGTGCTGCTGGGCCTCGTGGTCCCGCTGCTGCTCGTGACGATGCCGATGACCCGCACGCCGTCGTGGCTGTTCGTGGCGTCGCTGGGCACGCTCGCGGGCGTGCTCGTCGACCGCTACCTGTTCGTGATGGCCGGGCAGCTCGTCCCGATCACCGCCGGCGCCGGCACGGTGTCCAGCCCGTACGCCTCCTACGCGCCCACGATCGTCGAGCTCGTCCTCGTGGCGGGCGCGGCGGCGTTCATGGCCTTCGTGTACACGCTCGCCGAGCGCTATCTCGACCTCGAGGAGGGCGACATCCACGCGTTCTTCCCCTGGCCGTGGCTGACGGCGCACGACCTGGAGCCCTTCGATGCCGAGAGCGCGCCTGCCGGCGCCGCGACCGCGGGGGCCGAGATCCCGGTCGACGCGCCCGCGCCGGCCGTCCCGGAGGCCGGGGCATGACGCGCGCCCGTCGCTACGCGTATCCGGCGGCCGTGGGTGCGCTCGTGTTCCTCATCGTCGCCGTTGGCGCGTTCCTCGTGTCGGTCGCCGGCCCCGACATCGCGAAGCTCGCGTTCGTCGCCGGCCCGTCGCCGTCGCCCACGCCGTCGGCCACCCCGGCCTCCGCGATGGCGCTCTCCCCCGTCGGCATCGCGATGCCCCCGGGCTCCGACTGCACGGGTTGCCACACGACCGACAACGGCGTCGGCACCAAGGCGATCCCGGTCATGGGACACCCGCTGTGGGGCTGGCGGGACTGCACCGCGTGCCACGCGACGGCGAGCCTCGTGAAGACGGCCCCCGGGCACAGCGGCCTCCACAAGGACCAGTGCCTCATCTGCCACCAGACGCAGAGCGACGCGGGCGTCGCCACGACGCCGCCGCTCCGCCCGGAGCACATGGGGACCGACAAGCCGTGCACGGCGTGTCACGGCGTGGACGAGCACGCGCCGCTGCCCGACAACATGGCGGGACGCGGCAACACGTGCTGGATCTGCCACAACGGGCCCGAGTACAAGTACCTGTTCGAGGACGCGAGCGCGAGCCCGGGAGCGAGCCCCTAGACGCGGCCCTTGACCATGTCGATGAGCCGTCCGACGACGCGCTCCCCGTCGGCGCGGAGGCCGTTGTGCTCGTACTCGTTGGTCTCCCAGGCGCGCAGCCCGCGGACGAGCGCGGCCGTCTCCACGGCGAACGCCCGCTCGACGTACACGTCGTTGGTGTAGATCGTCGCGGCGACCGGGACCTCGTTGCGGGCGAGCCGGTCCGCATCGTAGAGCCGCGGCCACGGGTGTTCGGCGAGCAGCATCGCCGCCTCGCGGTGGCCGTGGAGCCCTGCGTAGTCCTCCCACATCCACGGGAACACGTGCTCGGCCGTGAACAGGCCCCCGGACCGGACCTCGTCCGGCAGGAGCCTGTCCGCGGACCAGCGGGTCGGGACCCCATCCGCGTACGAGGACTCGTGGAGCGTGGCGTAGATGGGGTTGCGCTCCCAGCCGGCGGCCTTGTCGACGTCTGCGAGGAACGCGTTGGATCCGAACGGCAGCTCGATGACGTGGTGCAGGAGCTCGAACCCGGCCGAGTCGCCCAGCCACATCCCCAGCTGGCGGAAGCGCCGGCTGGTGAGGCGGTCGCCGCTCGGCAGCCGGACGTCCTCCCCGTCGAGGCGGGCCAGGATGTCGTCCACGCGCGCCCGGTCGCCCGGGTAGCGCGCGAAGTAGCGCCCGTTGGCCGCGATGACCTGGCGCCACGTCGCGCCGTAGATGTCGTCGACGGGGCGCCCGACCGGCGACAGGCCGCCGGTGAGCAGCGCCTCGCGGAGGCCCTCGGGCGCGAACGAGAGGTACGTGAGCGACGTGAAGCCCCCGAAGCTCTGGCCGAGGACCGTCCAGGGCGGCGAGCCCAGCTCGGCGCGGATCGCCTCGCAGTCGCGGACGATGCTGTCCGCGCGGAAGTGCGCCAGGTAGTCC
>JAICUV010000220.1 GCA_025935655.1 Chloroflexota bacterium
ACGATGGCGACATTGCTCGCGATCTCGATGGCGCCGCCCGGGAGCGGCGTCACCTCGACCGACGGGGTGGGCTCGGGGGTCGTCTCCGGGGTGGGCTTCGGGGTCGTCTCGGCCGAGGGAGCCTCGCTGGGCGGCTCGTCGGAGGCGGTGTCACTCGGGGCGGCGGTGGGCGCCGCGGACGGCTCGCCGGACGCCGTCGCATCGGTGGGCTGCTCGCTCGCGGTGATCGTGGGGCTCTCGTCGGCCGGGCTGCTCGGCGCCGTGGACACCGTGTCCGGGGACTCGGCCGGCGTCTCGCGTGGCGTCTCCGAGGCCGGGGGCGGGGTCGCGGTCGCCGGGCTGCCGGACGGCGCGTCGCTGGCGACCGGCGCCGCCCCCGGGTCGGTCACGTTGAGCACGTACACGCCATGCGCGCCGTCGCCGCGTTCCACCACGACGACCTGCTCCTCGTCCGGCGAGATGATCGCGTCCCAGGCGGTGGCGTTGGTCTGGAGCTCGGTGGTCAAGCGCTTGGGCGTCGGGTTGAGGCTGCACGTCTCGGCAGCGAGCGGGCAGACCTCGTCCACCGTCTGCCGCCCGAGCTGGAGGGCGCCGTCGTCGCCGCGGCTCACGACCTGGACATCGCCCGCGGTGAGCGCGAACGGCGTGGCCTCGGGCTCCTCGCCCTTTGTCCCGGTGTCCTTGGCCGGCAGGCCGTTCAGCAGCCCCGCCCCCACGGCGACGGCAACCACGAGCGCCCCCACCAGCGGCGCGTACGCGAGGGTCGGGAGCCAGCGGGGGGCCCGCCGGCGACGCGGGCCGCCTGCCTCGATCGCCGCGGCGGTCCGCGCCCACAGGTCGCGCGGGGTCTCGGGGTAGGCGCCGCGCGCGACATCGAACAACGAGCGCTGGGCGCCGTACGCGGCGGCGATCATCCGGCAGTCGTCGCACGTCGCGAGGTGGCCATCGAGCCAGGCGATCTCGGCCGGCATCAGGAAACCGCCCTGGCGGGCGGCGGCGAGCTCGCGGGCGCGCTCGTGGTCGCGGCCCGGGAGCGTCCGGGGACCGGGGCCGCTCATGCGCTCGTCCCCTCGTCGAGCGCCCGGGACTCGTCGGCCAGCGCCTGGCGGAGGCTCTCGCGGGCCCTGGTCAGCAGGGCGCGGGCCGCGACGTGGGACACGCCCATCGCGGCGGCGAGCTCGAGGCCCGTCATGTCGTGGAGCTCCGCGAGGAGGAGCGCCGTCCGCTGGCGCTCGGGGATCCGCTCCAGCGCCCGCTGGAGCTCGCCCGACAGGCGGGCCTCCATCACGAGGTGCTCCGCGGACGGCGCAGTGTTGCGTGCCTCGCCCACGAGCGGCACGAACCGGACGATCTTGTTGCGACGGAGGTTGTCGAGCGCGACGCGGTGGGCGATCTGGTACAGCCACGCGCGGGCGTTCTCGGGCTTCTCCAGGTGGTCGTAGGCGCGGTAGGCCTTGACGAACGCGTCCTGGGTGAGGTCGGCCGCGAGCTCGGGATCGCGGAGCATGCGCAGGAGGTACGCGTAGATCTCGTGCTGGTGCTTGCCGAACAGCTCCTCGACGAAGCGGTACGCCTCGTCGCGGTCCCAGCCCGCGCTCACGGAGAGCCCGGCGGGGAGATAGCGTGGCTGTTCGAGCTCGAGCGGATCTGCGACCACGAGTGCTCCGTTGGCGATCGGTAGTGCCCCCCGATCCAGAGCCGTGTGCTCCAGGCCGCTGTGACGATGCCCGCGTGCATCGTGTGACGGCTTCCTCCCCCCGCGGCCATCACCGCCGCGGGTGCTCCGGCGGTCCGTCGCTCGCGACACCGTTGCGGAGCTCCTCGACCGCGTCCTCGGGAGACACCGGGTTGACGGGCAGGCCGGTCCCCAGCTCGAGGCCGGCGATCTCCCGCAACCGGGGGTGGATCTCCCAGTGCCAATGGTAGGTCGCGTCGACCTGTTCCTTCAGCGGGGCGGTATGGAGCACCAGGTTGTAGGGCGGGTTGTCGAGGCTCGCGCCGAGCCGCCCCAGCACCTGGCGCAGGGCCTCGCCCGTCGCCGCGATGTCCCGGTCCGAGGCGCGGGCGAAGTCCGCGTCGTGCTGGCGCGGGACGACCCAGACCTCGAACGGCGAGCGGCTGGCGTACGGCGCGAACGCCACGGCGTGGTCATCCTCGTACAGCAGGTGGTCCGGGCGGCGGACCTCCTCGCGCACGAGGCGGCAGTACGGGCACTCGCCCTCGCGGATGAGGAAGCGCGCGGCCCCGCCCAGCTCCTCCGCGATCCGGTGCGGGATCTGCGGCAGGTCGTACAGGTCGAAGCACAGGTGATTGGTGCGTGCGCCCGCCTGCGCGCCCCAGTTCTGGACGACCTGGAGGTGCTGGGTCCGGTCGGCCTCGCGTGCGAGCACGATCTGGTCGCGGCTCCGCTGGAGCAGGCCCTCGATGACGGCGCTGCCGACCGAGTGGAGCGGCCGGTGCTCGCCGGGCGGTGCGACGACCGTGCTCCACGCGCCGGCGGCCCGCGCGTCGGCGATCGTCACCTGCGCGACCTGGCCCTCGCGGGCGCGCGCCTCCTCCTCCGTGCCCGCGACGCTGAACGCGAAGTCCTTGAGCGTGCGGACGCGGATGCCGTCCCCCGGCGGGATGCGGCAGTTGAAGCAGTCCCCGCGGTCGTTGACCTGGGCCGCGGGCAGGGCGAATCGCTCACGCTCGAACGTGCGGTCCACCATCGTCGCGACCCACCAGCCGGTGATCGCGTCCTTGCGCAGCTCGAACAGGCCCTGGCTCATCGGGCGGTCACGGCGCGACGGCTCACGCGACGGGGACGGCGGGGAGCCGGTCGAGTGCCGCACGGGCGGCGTCCGGGTCGGCGTCGGGCGGGAGCGTGCCGTCGAGGGCCGGGCCGCCGAGCTCGCGCGCGAGCGCGAGCGCGAACAGCCGGGCCGCCTCCGCGACGCGGGCCGTCGTCGGGGGCTCGTCCAGCCGCCCGAGCTCCGCGGCGATCGACGTGGAGGCGAGTCCGGGCATGCCGCACGGGTCGATGAGCCCGAAGTCCCCGAGCTCGACGTCCACGTTGAGCGCGATGCCGTGGTACGCGACGCCGCGCTCGACCCGGATCCCCAGGGCGCCGATCTTCCGCGGCCGCGGCCCGTCCGGATCCACCCAGCAGCCCGGGTGGCCGTCGCGGCGGCCGGCCGCCACGCCGAGCTGCGCGCAGGTGGCGATCATCGCGGCCTCCAGCGCCCGGACGTAGGGCCGGAGCAGCAGCTCGCGATCGGCGAGGTGGAGGATGGGGTACGCGACCAGCTGGCCCGGGCCGTGGTACGTCACCTCGCCGCCGCGCTCGACGCGCAGCAGCTCGATGCCGCGGCCCGCGAGGAGTGGCGCGGGCGCCAGCACGTGCGACTCGTCGGCCTGACGGCCGAGCGTGAGCACGGCCGGATGCTCCAGGAGCAGGAGCTGGTCGCCGATCGCCCCGGCCGCGCGCGCGGCCGCCAGGCGCGTCTGCAGGTCCCACGCCTCCCGATACGGGACGCGGCCCAGCCAGTGCACGGCGAGCGGCGCGGCGGGGTCCGGGACGCGGCCCGAGGCGGGCGCTGCGAGGGCGCTGGTCGCGGGTCCGTCCATGGGCCGCACGATAGCAGGAGCGCCTCACCGCGCTGTCATCCCGCCGTTCGCGGCTAGGATGGCAGCTGCGCCGCCCGCTCCCCCGCCGTCCCAGCCCAGGAGAAGCGACCCCGTGACACCATCGCCGCCCCCGCGAGTCCGCTGGGCGAGCCGTGCCATGGCCCTCGGCTTGCTCGTGTTCGCGATCGGCCTCGCGGTGTTCGTGGCATCGCGCCTCGCGGGCGTCCCGACGGCCAGCCCGGCCCCGGTCGCGTCGGAGGCGGCCCTCCCGTCGACCCAGTCGTCGCCGGCCGTCGCGCCGTCGCCCACGGCGTCTCCGCCGCCCACGCCCACGCCGACGCCCGCCCCGACGCTCGAGCAGCTCGTCGGCCAGAAGCTCATCGTCCGGATGGAGGGCACAGCCCCCTCGGAGGCGCTCCTCGGACGCGCGCAGCGGGGCGAGATCGGCGGCGTCATCCTGTTCCGCTTCCAGGTGAAGAGCGAGAAGCAGGTCCGGGCCGCCACGGAGGCGCTCCAGGCCGCGGCGAAGGCCGGCGGGCAACCGCCGCTGCTGATCCTCATCGACCAGGAGGGCGGCGGGATCCGCGGCCTTTCGTGGGCGCAGCCCGTGGCGTCGGCCACGCGGATGGGCAGGAGGAACCACGAGGACGAGGTCCGGAGCCTCGGCGCGGCGGCCGGCAAGGCGCTCGCGGCGGCCGGCGTGAACGTCGACCTCGCCCCGGTCGCGGACGTGCCGGGCGATCGGCCGTCGTTCATGCGCGACACGCTGCGCACGTTCTCGTCCGACCCGGAGACGACGGGCCGGCTGGCGGCCGCGTTCGCCGAGGGCCTCGCGTCGCAGCACGTCGCCGCGACCGCCAAGCACTTCCCGGGGCTCGGCCGGGTGGCGCGGAACACGGACCGCTACGCCGAGACGGTGAAGGCGTCGAGGAGCGCGCTGGACCGTGACCTGGCGCCGTTCCGGACCGCGATCGCGGCAGGCATCCCGCTGGTGATGCTGTCCAACGCGACGTACACCGTGCTGGACCCGGACAACGCGGCCGGCTGGTCGCGCGCGATCGCCACGGACCTCCTCCGTGGCGAGCTCGGGTTCACGGGCGTGTCGATCACCGACGGGCTTGCCGGGGCCGCGAAGACGAGGGGCGTGTCCGAGTCGTCGCTGGCGGCGCACGCCGCGCGCGCGGGCGTGGACCTCGTCCTGCTGACCGGGCTCGAGGATGCGAGTGCACGGGCGTACGACGCGCTCCTGGAGCGCGCCCAGTCCGGCTGGCTCGACAGGGCGGACCTCGAGGCGTCCTACGAGCGGATCCTCGCGCTCAAGGCGTCGCTCGGGGGCTGACCCGCACCACCGCCTGCTAGGCTGGGCGCAACCCGACGTCCCTAGCCAGGGGCACCGGGCGAGGACCCGGAGGCGACGGAACCGCTTCCGGGTCCGCTTGTTCCCGGGCGAGTGGAGGACCTGGCATGAGCAAGGGCGTGCTGGAGATGCGCCTCGTCGTGACGGCGTCGGATTACGAGGAGGCGCTGGCGTTCTACCGGGACGTCGTGGGCCTGCCCCAGCTCGCGGCCTTCGACGACGGCGCCGGCCACGTCACGATCCTGGACGCGGGTCGCGCGACCCTCGAGCTGAGCGACGTGCCGCACGCGGAGCACATCGACACCGTCGAGGTCGGGCGGCGCGTGGCCGGTCACATCCGGGTGGCGTTCGAGGTCGCGGACGCGGCCGCCTCCACCGAGCGGCTCGTCGCCGGCGGGGCCACGCTGATCGCCCCGCCGACGCGGACGCCGTGGCGCTCGCTCAACTCCCGGCTCGACGGCCCGGGCGGCCTCCAGCTGACCCTGTTCGAGAACGAGGCACCGGAGTTCCCGGCGCCGGAACCCTAGGCGCCCGCCGCCACCGCCGCGACGCTGTCCACGAGGTCCGCCGACGGCCCGCGGTCGGGGAGCTTGCGGGTGAACCACGAGGACAGCACCGAGAACAGCGCGACCGCGAGCAGGGCGACCCGGAGGCCGTAGAGCTGCGCGTCGCCGTAGTCCTGCGCGATGGAGTCGGCGTCCGCCTGCGGGACGCCCGCGTTCACGAGCAGCGGCGCGACGTCCGCCACCGGGATCACCTGGAGCCCCGAGGCGCTCGCCGCCTCGCTGACGGCCGCCTGGACATCGGGCGAGAGCGCGTCGTTGTTCACGACGTTGTCCACGAACCCTGACGTCAGCGCG
>JAICUV010000138.1 GCA_025935655.1 Chloroflexota bacterium
CGTACCTGATCGTCGTCTGCTGGCCGTCCGGGCCCGTGAGGGTGACCTGCCCGGCGCCCAGCGACCCGAAGGCGCCTGCGAGAGCCGCCGCCGCCTGCTCGCGCGTGAGCCCGCCCAGCTCGGTCCCTGCGACGCGGACCCCGGGCAGGATCCGGCCGTCGTACTGCGAGCCCCAGGCATACAGGGCGCCGACGCCGACGGCGACGGCCAGCAGCAGCCCGAGGGCGAACGAGACGCCGAAGCGGAGGGCGAGCGACCGTCGGCGCCTGGGCCGTGCCGGCGGCTCGCCGTCGGGAGTGGAGCTATTGCCAGCCCGGTCGGCTGCAGGGTTGGGCAAGTCGGTCATCAGATGCTCATGCGCGATCGGCCGGCGCCGGGCGGGACCCTGGCAGCGGCGCTATCTTCGCCCGGGCACGCGATTCTGTCACGTGGCGGACTGGTCGGCCGGAGCCGGGAACTTGGACGCGCCGAGTCCCGCTGGTGTGATCCCGGTCCTCGACGGCCGCGCATATGCTGGATGTGGAGCGCCCGCGCCGTGGATCGCGCCGCGTTCCCTGGAGGCGCACATGGATGCTGGGGAGGTCGTCCTGCATGTGCATGACGCGGAGGCGTGCCGCGGGCTCGACGGCCGCGGGGTCGCGGTGATGAGGTGACCACGACGACCGGGCACCGGATCTTCACGTCGACCGTAGCCTCCGTCTACCCGCTCTATCTCGCGAAGGTGGAGAAGAAGGGCCGGACGCGGGACGAGCTCGACGCGGTCATCCGCTGGCTCACCGGATTCGGCGAGGCTGAGCTCCAGCGGCACCTCGCCGCCGGCACGACCTTCGCCGACTTCTTCGGCGCCGCGCGCGTCAACCCGGACGCAGCGCTGATCACCGGCGTGATCTGCGGCGTGCGCGTGGAGACGATCGAGGACCCGCTGATGCAGCAGATCCGCTACCTGGACAAGCTCGTGGACGAGCTCGCGAAGGGCAAGCCGCTGGAGAGGGTCCTGCGCACCTGACGGCGGAGGGGCGGCGCCTACGGTCGGGGCGTTCGGCGCAGCTCCAGGATCTTGCCGATCCAGCGCGCATACGGCAGCTCGGCACGGATCGCGGCCATCGTCTCGTCCGTGAGGCCGTCATGCCGGAGCTGGCTCAGCAGGACGACGTCGGCCGAGGTGAAGTACTCGATGCTGCCCTGCTGGTAGTCGTCCTGCTTGGTCTTCGCCAGGGAAGGGCCCTCGTCGAGCGCGTTGTACAGCTGGGCGTAGCTCCGGGGGTTGGGCACGACCCGGCAGCCGTTCTGGAGGCTCCGCACGAGGGTGTTCGTGCGGATGGCCACGTATCCCTCGTCCGAGATCACGCAGCGTGCCGTCGACTGGTCGGACAGCTCGGCGAGCAGCGGCAGCCGGTGACCGCCGGGCGTGATCAGGCTGGTCGTCGCGAGCAGCACGAGGACCACGGCATACGCGGCGACGCCGAGCATCCGCCGCGGCGCCGGCAGTCGCTCGATCCCGTAGGCGGCCACGGCCCCGAGGCACAGGGCCATCAGCGGCGCCGGCCAGCCACGGTAGTGGGACAGGAACAGTGGCATGACCAGGATGACGGCGACCTGGGACGCGGCGATGGCGGCCCACAGGCGAACCGCCGGCACCTTCCAGGCGACGTAGAGGACGAGCCCCGTGGCCGCGGCCGCGAGCAGCGCCACCGCGGCGCCGGGGACGTGGATCCCGAGCGGGATGGAGTCCATGCCCTCGATGTACCGGAGTCGTGACACCGGGTTGGTCGTCAACCCGTGGATGCGCGTGGCCTGGGCGAACAGGATCATCTGGAGCATGCGCGGCCCGGCGACCACCAGCATCGGGACGAGCAGCAGTGCTGCCGTCGCGGCGCCGGTGAGCACGAAGGTCGCCGCCACGCGCACCGCCTGGGCGCTGCGCGCTCGCGTCTGGAGGACCAGCCAGCCGAGGATCACGATGGCGGGGATCGCGGCCCAGATCTGCACGGCGCCCGTGACTCCGATCGCGATGCCCGCGACCGCGACCCGCCGGGTCGTCAGCTCCGCGGCGGGCCGGCCGGTGAGCGCGAGCAGCGCCACGAGCATCGCCGTGACCTGTGGAGCGATGAGCAGCGTGCTGCGCTCCCCGGCGATCGTGAGGACCCACACCGCATACAGCGCGGCGGCTGCCAGTCCGGTCGTCCGGCTGACTCTGGCGCCGACGAGCCCGACGAGCGCGGTGTTCACCGCGCCAAGAACCATGAAGGCCAGGCGCGCGAGGACGAGCCCGGTCACCTCGGTGGTCATGGTCCCGATCTGCGCGAAGGGCGTCATCACGTACAGCAGGCCGGGCGGGTGGAGGAGGCTGAAGTCCCGGTACGGGATGCGGCCGTTCACGAAGGCGATGGCGCCCGCGAAGTAGGTCCCGTCGTCCAGGTTGATGCGGCTGTCGAGCCCGCCGTTGAAGGCCAGCCCGACGAAACGGATCGCGAACGCGAGGAGCGCGAGGCCCGCCAGCCCTGCGATCAGCCGGACGTCGCGGCGTCCCGGGACCGGTTCGGTCGTGCTGCTGACCGGCGCCGCCTCACCGAGCCCCATCCTCACATCCCCTCTCGATTTCGATGCCCAGCAACCCGGCCGACGTCCCTACTGTACCCGTGGAGCGCGCGAGGCCCGGGCTCGGCAATCCTCGCACGGATGCGGGGGCACCCTGCCGACCGGGGGGACGGCTACCGGGCCTGGGATGGCGTCTCACCGGCGATGCGCGGCTCGAGGAGGTCTGCCGTCCGGCGGAGGAGCACGGCGAACGCGGCACGGATCCGCGGCGGCCGGGCACGTCGTCGAGCGGCCGCGCGGAGGCGGTCGGTATCGCGGGACTCGGCCTCGATGGCGTCGAGGCCGATGCGGAGGGTGCCCAGCACTGCGGGGTCCATTGGTCGTTGCTCCTCGTGGCGAGATCGGTGGTCGAGGTGCAACGTTCCGCGGCCGGAGGCGACGAGTCCAACACCTGTCAGCGAGCGATTACCATCCGGAATGCGTGAATACCCCCGGCGGTCCCGATCGGCAACGAGCTCGAGATCCGTTCGCTGCGCTACTTCGTGGTCGCGGCCGAGGAGCTCAACTTCACGCGCGCCGCGGCTCGGCTGTTCGTGGCCCAACAGGCGCTCAGTCGCGAGATCCAGCGGCTCGAGGCGCGCCTGGGCACGCCGTTGTTCGAGCGGACGACTCGTCGGGTGACCCTCACGCCAGACGGCGAGCGGCTCCTCGCGCGGGCACGCGAGCTCGTCGCGCAGCACGACGCGGTGTGGGCCGAGGTGGTGGTCCCGGCGCCCCGGCCGACGGTCGTCGACCTCATGAGCGAGGGACGGCAGACGGCGACGCGCATCCTCGACCTGGCGAGGCTCCGGGCGCCGGCCATCGAGTTTCGCGGCCGGTACAGCGGTGGGACGGGCGCCGCGCTCGACAAGCTCGCGACCGGGCGGCTGGACGTCGTCTTCGGGCGGGTCGCATGGCTCGACGCGAAGCCGATGCCGACGATCGAGCACGTGCTCGTCCGGCTCGAGCCCCTCGCCGTCCTCCTGCCCGCCGACCACCCGCTCGCGGCGATGGAGGCTGTGCCCGTCCGCAGCCTGGCTGGGCTCGAGATCGACGGGCTCCCGATGACCGACAGGACGCCCGAGTGGGCCGACCTCGTCACCCAGTTCCTCGCCCTGTCCGGCGCGCGCTCGACGCCGCCGCACCTGCCTGCCATCGGGCTGGAGGAGGCCGGCTACCACCTCACCAGGCAGGGCGTGCCGATCCTCGCGTCGCTCGACAGCGTCGAGGTCCCGGGAGGCGTGCTGCGTCCGCTCGTGGACCCGGTGCCGTGCTATGCGTGGTCGATGGCGTGGCGCCGGGGCGACGAGACCGCCGGCCGGGCCACGCTGCACGCGACCGCCGCCGAGCTCGCCGCGTCTGAGGGCTGGCTGGCCGGGGCGGGGGAGCGGCGCACCGAGCGGTGGCTGCCGGAACCGGAGGCCTCGCGGCTGGCGAGCGGGAGCCTCGAGGTCGTCAGCGCCAGCCGAGCCCCGGGGCCACGTACGTGAGGATGCTCTCGATCGCGTGGGCGTTGTACTCGACGCCCAGCTGGTTGGGGACCGTCAGCAGGAGCGTGTCGGCCGCCTGGATCGCCGTGTCGCCCGCGAGCTCGCGGACCAGGACGTCGGGCTCCGCGGCGTACGACCGCCCGAAGATCGCCTTCGTCTGCGCGTCCAGGTAGCCCACCTGGTCGGTCGCCTGGTTGCCGCGGCCGAAGTAGGCCCGGTCGCGGTCGTCGACCAGCGCGAAGATGCTGCGGCTGACCGACACCCGCGGCTCTCGCTGGTGGCCGGCTGCCGTCCACGCCTCGCGGAACAGGCGGATCTGCTCCGCCTGGAGCGCGTGGAACGGGACGCCCGCGTCCTCGGTCAGGAGCGTCGAGGACATCAGGTTGAGGCCCTGGGTTCCGGCCCACTCCGCGGTCGCCCGCGAGCCCGCACCCCACCAGATCCGGTCGCGCAGCCCTGGGGAATGCGGCTCGGGACGAAGGAGCCCGGGCGGGTTGGCGAACATCGGTGTCGGGTTGGGCTGGGCGAACCCGACCCCGGACAGCGCCTGGAGGAAGACGTCGGCATGCTGGCGGGCCATGTCCGCGTCGGTCTCGTCCTCGGAGGGGACGTAGCCGAAATACCGGAAGCCGTCGATGACCTGCTCCGGAGAGCCCCGGCTGATGCCGAGCTGCAGCCGGCCCCCCGCGATGAGGTCGGCCGCGCCCGCGTCCTCGACCATGTACAGCGGGTTCTCGTAGCGCATGTCGATGACGGCGGTGCCGATCTCGATCCGGCTCGTCCGGGCGCCGATCGCCGCCAGGAGCGGGAATGGCGACGCGAGCTGCTGGGCGAAATGGTGGACCCGGAAGTAGGCGCCATCGGCTCCAAGCTCCTCGGCCGCCTCGGCGAGCTCGATGGACTGGATGAGCGCGTCCGACGCGGACCGCACCTGCGAGTGCGGCGCGTTCGACCAGTGGCCGAACGACAGGAACCCGATCTTCTTCACCCGCCGAGTCTACGGTCTTCCGGCGTTCGATCCGCGTAGGTGACGGCCTCGAACGGCCAGTCGGCCCCGAGCCACGCGCTGACGGCGCGCCACAGGGGGACGTCGAGCTCGGCCCGGCTCGCCCGTACCCATGACTGGACGCTCGCCCGTCTCGGCTCGTCCGCGGCGGGGTAGATGTACACGCAGCCGATGACGTCGGCCGTCCCCGGGTCCAGCACGGTGTACGTGAACCCGCGGCGGTTCGCGAAGTCGTCCGCGTGCCGGCGGAGGTCGCGCAGGTTGTCGTCGATGGACCGCCCGTCCGGCCAGTTCCCGTCGGGATATCCCGGCGTCCGACGGATGTGCTCGATCGACGAGGTCCAGGCCGCGTAGTCCGCCTCGTTGTGCTGCGGCCCGAGCGGTTCGAGCCGGAACGACGGCGTGTCCAGCGACGAGGGGGCGACGAACTCGGGCGGGACGAATGCGGCGGCTTCCATCCCGCGATGATGGCCGCTCACCGGCGTACGGGCAACAGGCCCGCGCGCCGCCGGCCTCAGCCCGTGGGCGCCCCCGGCGCGGCATCCTCGCCGGGCGGCCAGCGTCGCTGGAAGTCGTTCACGGCGCCCGGGATCGACCGGAACACCCGGTCCTCGCCGATCTCGTCCATCAGGCCCGTTTTCCGGAGACGATCCCGCACCGTGCCCTTGACCTGCGCCAGCATCACCTCGACCGAGCGGACGCGCAGCTCCCTCACGAGATCGAACAGCATGTCGGTCGTGGTGACGTCCAGGTCCGCGGTCGCGGCGAGGTCGATGAGCACGCCGTGCGGCGGCGGCACCTCGCGGGCGGCGATCTCGAGGATCTGGGCCTTGGCCACGTTCGCGTTGAAGAAGTAGAGCGGTGCGTCGAGCCGCACGATCACCAGCCGCGGGATCGCCGCCGCGTCCGGGTGCCGGGACAGGTCGCCGAACGTGGACGCCCTGCCCGCCATCCGGCCCAGCACCGCCACGTACGGCCGGCTCGCCCGGTAGAGCAGGAACAGCACGGACAGCAGGACGGCGAGCACCATGCCGGCGAGGACCGTGGTGAGCAGCACGCCGACCATCGCGGTCACGGCGATGAGAAAGTCCGTCCGGCGCCACCGCCAGTAGCGGCGCATCTCCTCGACGTTGATGAGGCCCAGCGACGCGGCGATCACGATCGCCCCCAGCACCGCGTCGGGCAGGTTCTGGAACAGGGGCGCCAGGAACACGGCCGTGGCCAGGACGAGGCCGGATGTCACGAGCGAGGACAGCTGCGTGGTGGCCCCGGCCGCCTCCGCGGTCGCGGTCTGGGAGAGGCTGGCATCCGCGGTGAAGCCGCCGAGCAGCCCTGCTCCCAGGTTCGCGGAACCCAGGGCGATCATCTCCTGGTCGGGGTCGATCTCGTACCCGTGCGTCGCCCCGTAGGAGCGCCCGGTGCCGACGGACTCGCCAACGGCGAGGAACACGATGCCCACGGCGCCGAGCACGAGGTACGGGAGCGCCTGGAGCGGGACGGACGGGATCGACGGGGCGGGCAGCCCCGTCGCGACCTCGCCGACGACGCTGACGCCGTGGGCCTCCAGCCCGAACGCGGTCACGGCGACGATCCCCAGCACGAGCGCGATCAGGGAGCCTGGGACACGGCGGGCGAACCGCCGCAGGACGAGGATCAGTACGAGGGCGCCCAGGCCCACGGCAAGCGTGTACGGGTTGGTGTCCGGGATCCGCGACACGAGCTGGACGACCTGCTCGGGAAAGGACCCGGTCAGCCGCGGCACGCCCAGCACCTTGGGCAGCTGGCCGACGATGATCGTGATCGCGACGCCGATGATGAACCCCGTGACCACGGACTTGGTCAGGAAGTCCGAGACGAACCCCAGCTTCGCCAGGCCTCCGGCGACGAGCATGACGCCGACGATCAGTGCCAGGGCGGAGGTGTAGGCGACGTAGGAGCCGGGATCGCCGCGGGCGAGGTCCGCGACGACGGTCGCGGACATGATCGCCATCGTCGAGCTGACGGTGACCTTGAGGTGGCGGCTGGTGCCGAAGACGGCATACGCCGCCATCGCGGCGAACGCCGTCACCAGCCCGAGCTCGGGTGGGACGCCGGCGAGACCCGCGTAGGCGAGCGCGACCGGCACCATGACGCCCCACGAGGTGAGGGCGGCCACGAGGTCAGGCCGGAGCGACGTCCGAGCGTAGCCGGGCAGCCAGCGGCTGATCGGCACGTACCTGGCGAGGAGGTACGGCACCATGGCCGACACGGCGGCGCGGCTGGAGTGCCGGTCAGACGGCAACGAGGGCCCTCGATGGAGCGAGCCCCCGCGCCACGTCGACGCCGGGGTTCGACTGCGAGCGACCATACACGGACGGTGCCTGGTCCCCTCGATGGTGGCGGCCGAACGGGTGCACGGCCTCACCCGGATTGGAGGGTTCCCCGCCCGCGCGATCGGGCGCACAATCGCCCGGCACTGCCACGCGCCGTGCTGGCACGCCGCCGTCCCCGTCGTCGGCATCGCGCATGCCAGCCCGCCGGCAGCCGGAGGGACACCGCATGGCCTCGAAGTACAGCTTCCTCGTGATCAAGTATCCGTGGCCCGACACGGCGGACGACGCGCTCCGTGCGCTCCGGGAGCTCTCGGATGACGAGGTCGTCAAGCTGCGCGACGCGGTCGCGATCCGGAAGACGGAGAACGGCAAGATCAAGCTGCACCAGACCAAGGACGACAGCATCGGCAAGGGCTTCGTCAAGGGCGGCGTGATCGGCGTGCTGTTCGCGATGCTGTTCGGCCCGGCCGGGTGGATCGTGATGGGTGCCGCCGCCGGTGGCCTGTTCGCCAGCTTCGACCGCGGCATCAAGCAGAAGCTGCTCAAGGAGCTGGGCGAGAACATGACCGCCTCCGAGAGCGCGGTGGCGATCCTCGTCGAGTCCGCCGACTGGCCCGTCGCGGTGGAGCGGATGAAGGCCCACGGCTTCGGCGGCACGCTGGTGCTGTCCGAGATCGTCGAGCAGGACGAGGCCGAGGTGGACGCGCTGCTCGCGGATCCCAAGAAGGTCGAGTCAGCCCCGGCGATCCTCGACGTTGTCGCCGTCGGGGCGGCCGTCGAGTCCGTCGCGGCGGTCGAGCCCGAGGAGACCGTCGTCGTCGCGGCGGCGACGACCGGCGGGTACGCCATCGCGGAGATCGAGGGGATCGGGGCGACCTACGCGGACCAGCTCGGCGCGGTCGGCATCAGGACGACCGACGCGCTGCTCGCGCGCGCCGGGAGCGCGGCCGGCCGGGCGACGCTGGCTGCCGAGACGGGCATCAGCGAGGCCCTCCTGCTGGCGTGGGTGAACAGGGCCGACCTGATGCGGATCCCGGGCGTCGGGTCGCAGTACAGCGACCTGCTCGAGGCCGCCGGGGTCGACTCGCCTGCTGAGCTCGCGCGGCGAAACCCGGCGAACCTGGCCGTGACCGTGCAGGAGGTCATCGCCGCGCGGCCGGGGATCGTCCGCCGGACCCCAAGCGAGTCCGAGATCTCGGACTGGGTCAAGGCGGCCGGGGGCATGGACAAGGTCGTCCAGCACTGACCGACTCGCAAACACACGCGGCGCGCCGGATCCCGGCGCGCCGCGTTCTCGTGTCCGGGGCGTCGGAGCGACGCTCCGGAGTGCGCTAGGCGCCCTTGACCTTGGCCTTCGCGGTCTTCGGCTTCTTGGGCGTCTTCGCCTTCTTGTCCATGACGTTGTCCTCCTGCGAGACGCGATCGAACGCGTGACCCTGATCATGCGCCTCGTCGTCCAGCGCCGTGCGA
>JAICUV010000335.1 GCA_025935655.1 Chloroflexota bacterium
ACGACGTCCGCGAGAACGCCGCCAAGCTGAACGCGTAGTCCGATGACGAGTCTCGCCCCGGCTCTCGCCGCCGCCGCACGCTCGCTAGCCTGTGCCTTCGGCACAAAATCGCTCGCGCGCGGCGCCGGCTACGCCGGGGCGGGTTCCTCTCTCAACTCATCCCTCACCGAGGCCGGCGTTCGCGCGCCGCTCGTGCTCGGATCGATGGGGTGGGGTGGAGCGGCCGCGCCGCGGTATCGCGGCGGCGTAGCCGGCGGGATGGCGGGCGATCTTTGCCCGAAGGGCATGAATCGGCCCGCCAGCACGACGGCGAAAGCCGCCCAGAGCCGGCGCAGCAGCGCCGCGAGAGCCGCCGCCCAACGAGGTACGAACTGATGCCGCTGCATCTCGAGATCGTGACGCCCGAGCGGCTCGCGTACGAGGACGAGGTCGACATGGTGCTCGTCCCCGGGATCGAGGGCGAGCTCGGGATCCTGCCCCACCACACGCCGCTCGTGAGCCTCCTGGGCGTCGGCGAGCTGAAGATCCGCAAGGGCGCCGACGAGGAGACCTTCGCGATCGCCGGCGGGTTCCTCCAGGTCCGGCCGGACAAGGTCGTCGTGATGGCCGAGACCGCGGAGATCGACTCCGACATCGACCTCGAGCGGGCCCAGAAGGCGCGTGCCGAGGCCGAGAAGGCACTCGAGAGCGGGTACGTGGAGGGTGCGGACCTGTCCGCCGCCCGCGCCGAGCTCCAGCGGGCCCTCATCCGGATCCGCGTGGCCGAGCGTCATCGACGGGAGGGCCCTCGGTCCCGGGGGTGATCACTGATGGCTGATGCCAGGCCGTTCCACTGGGAGTACGTCCCGGAGGCGCCGCCCCCGGAGGCATTCCGGATCGAGGGCGGCCGGCCGCTCCGCGGCACCGTCACGGTGTCCGGCGCGAAGAACGCGGCGCTCAAGCTCCTCGCGGCCGCGTGCCTGACCGGCGAGCGCTGCCGGTTCGAGAACGTGCCCGAGATCGAGGATGTCCGCGTCATGTGCGAGGTGCTCGGCGACCTCGGCGTGGTCGTGGAGCACCCCGAGCCCGGCGTGTACGAGGTTGCGGCGGGCGACGTCGACTGGCTGTTCATCCCGCTCGAGGCCGCGGCCAAGATGCGCGCCTCGTTCATCCTCCTGGGGCCGCTCCTCGCGCGCTTCGGGCGGGTGATCATCAGCAACCCGGGCGGGGACCGGATCGGGCGGCGGCCGGTCAACCTCCACGTGGACGCGATGCGCGCCCTCGGCGCGGAGATCGAGTACCGCAACGGCTACTACTACGCCCAGGCCCCCGGCCGCCTCCGCGGCGGCGAGGTCACGTTCCCGCAGGTGACCGTCATGGGCACCGAGAACGCGATGCTGGCCGCGACGCTCGCGGACGGGCACACGGTGATCCGTCCCGCGGCCCAGGAGCCGGAGGTGGACGACCTCATCGCGTTCCTGTGCGAGATGGGCGCCGAGGTCGTGCGCACGGCGCCGGACACCATCGAGGTGGAGGGCCGCAAGCGGCTCCGCGGCGCGCGCCACTCGGTGCTCCCGGACCGGATCGAGACCGGCACCTTCCTCGTCGCCGCGGCGGTCACGGGCGGCAAGCTGACGTTGGAGAACGCCGCCTGCGAGCATGTCACCGCGCTCGTCGACCTGTTCGCCAAGGTCGGTGTGCCGGTGGAGTGCGGCGCGCGGGCGATCCATATCGACGCGACCGGCCTCCGCCCGGGCGACCTCCGCGCGTGCGACATCGAGACGTCGCCCTACCCGGGCCTTGCGACCGACCTCCAGCCCCCGACGTGCGTCCTGCTCACCCAGGCCACCGGCACGTCCCGCGTCAACGAGGCGGTCTTCGAGGACCGCATCGAGTGGCTGTCCGAGCTGCGCAAGCTGGGGGCGAGCATCGACATCGAGGATGCGCACCACGCGTCCATCCACGGCCCCGCGCGCCTGCACGGCGCGGAGGCGACGATCGGCGACCTCCGGGCAGGGGCGTCGCTCATCCTCGCCGCGCTCGCCGCGGACGGCAGCTCGCTCATCCACGGCGCGCACCATGTCCAGCGCGGGTATGAGAACATCGACCGCAAGTTCCAGCAGCTGGGTGCCAGCATCGTCCGCTCGGCCGACACGGCCCCCTGACGTCCCCCAGCCGCCTGTCCCCACCGCCCTGCGCCCTTCACGGGTGTTCCGCGGGTCTCGGAGTAGCATCGCCCACGTCATGAAGATCGGCATCGACCTCGGTACCGCGAACGTCATCGTCTACGTCAAGGGCAAGGGAATCGTCATCACCGAGCCATCCGTGGTTGCCGTGGGCGAGGACAACCGGATCGTCGCGGTGGGCGAGGAAGCCCGCGAGATGATCGGCCGCACGCCCGGCAACATCCAGGCCATCCGCCCGATGAAGGACGGCGTGATCGCGGACTACGTCATCACGGAGGCGATGCTCCGCTTCTTCATCGGCAAGGCGACGAAGGGCCGGATCGGCTTCTCCCGTCCCGAGGTGATGATCTCCGTCCCCGCCGGCGTCACGTCCGTCGAGAAGCGCGCCGTCCGCGACGCGGCCCTCAAGGCCGGCGCCAAGGAGGCGTACCTCATCGAGGAGCCCCTGGCGGCGGCGATCGGCGCCAACGTGCCGATCAGCGGGCCCAGCGGGAACATGATCATCGACATCGGCGGCGGGACGTCCGAGATCGCGGTCATGGCGCTCGGCGGGATCGTCGTGTTCAACAGCCTCCGCGTGGGAGGCAACAAGTTCGACGAGTCCATCGCCTCGTACATCCGCAAGAAGTACAACCTCATGGTGGGGGAGCGGACGGCCGAGGAGGTCAAGATCGCGATCGGGACGGCGCTCCCGCTCGAGCGCGAGCTCACGATGGAGGTGCGGGGCCGGGACCTCATCGCCGGGCTCCCGCGCACGATCCCGATCACCAGCTCCGAGGTCATGGAGGCGATCGAGGTCCCGCTCCAGCAGCTGGTCGCGGCGGTCCGGACGGTCCTCGAGCAGACGCCGCCCGAGCTCAGCTCCGACATCATCGACAAGGGCATGGTGATGTCCGGCGGCGGCTCGCTGCTGCGCAACATCGACAAGCTGCTCACCCAGGTGACGGGCGTTCCGTGCCACGTCGCGGAGAACTCGCTCAACTGCGTGGCGCTCGGCACGGGCCTGGCCCTCGAGCACTTCGACTTCTTCAAGAAGTCGCTGGTCCAGCAGATCTAGGTGTTCGTCGG
>JAICUV010000375.1 GCA_025935655.1 Chloroflexota bacterium
CAGCGAGGGGAACGCGGCGAGCGAGATCGCGACGCCCACCAGCGCGACGGGGACGCTCTGGAAGTTGCGCGCGAAGCTGATCGACGTCACCGAGCCCGCGGCGAGGGCCGAGGCCACGTTGGTGAAGAACAGGAACGTGATCGGCTCGATCGGGTGGGCGAGCATCTTGGGGACCATGAGCAGCAGGAACTCGTGGAGGGCGGGCATCCGCAGCCGCAGGCGGGGTCGGATGCAGACGCTCGAGCGGGCCATGCCCACGACGCGGATGCCGAGGTGGAGCGACGCGCCCAGCACCGCGCCCACCGCGGCCGCGTGGATCCCGATCCGGTCGTGGAGCAGGACGGTCCCGGCCACGATCCCGACGTTGTACATGAGCGGCGCGAGCGCGTAGAACAGGAACCGCCGCTCGGCGACGAGGATCTCGCCGAGCGTGATCGACGCGGCGAACAGGATCGGCGTCAGCAGCATCACCCGGAACAGCTCCAGGTACAGCGCGCGCGTCGGTGCGTCGAAGCCGGGGGCGATGAGCTCCACGGTGGCGGGGGCCGCGAAGAACAGCAGGATCGAGCCGATCCCCATGACGGCAACCGCGAGCGTGAGCACCGTCTGCGCGAATGGCGCCGCGTCGCGGGGCGCGTCGCGGCGGAGGGTCGTGAACACGGGCACGAACGGCGCCGTGAGCCCTGCGGCGACGAGGACGTCGAGCAGGAGCTCGGGGAGGACGAACGCCGCGTTGTACGCGTCGAGCTCGGAGCCGGCCCCATAGGTCCGCGCGAAGACCCGGTCGCGGACGAGCCCGGCGAGGTAGGAGGCGAACGTCAGGACGGCGAGGAGGATGGCGCCCTGTGGCAGGAAGCGCGCGAGCCACGCCCGGCCCCGATCGATCACCCCGTCCTCCCTGGCGGCGCCGCATCGGTCGCGGCGGTCCTCTGACGCCCGGACCGTCCCCGATGGGACGCAGGGGCGATGCCGAGGATGCTACCGGCCGACGTTGATGATCCCGTTCCAGAGCATGTAGTTCGACACCCACGTGTCCCGGTGGATCACACGGCCCTTCGCGTCGCGCACGACGCGGGTCACCGACGTGGACATGCCGTCGGACGGGTACTCCACCTGCTCCTTGACACCCTTGGGCAGCGTGTCCACGAGGACCGTCTTCGTCGTCGCCTTGCGCACGTTCCAGACGCTCGCGCCGGAGAGCCGGACCGTGCGCCCGTCCGGGATGCCCCAGATCTCGTACCGGACCCAGCCCGTGCCGCCCGACCGGATGCGGGTCCCGCGGATGAAGATGATCCCCCTGGTGTCGTTGCGGAAGCTCATCGTCTGGCGGCCGCCCGCCGTGATGGAGACCGTCGCGTCGAGGCCCAGCGGGTAGCGGCTGATGTAGTACTTGTGATTCGAGCGGGCGCCCATGTCCAGGCCCGCGCGCATCGCGGCGTTGAACAGGGTGGTGGAGCTGGAGCACATGCCGCCGCCCAGGGCGCCCGTGGGCTCGGTGTGGTCGCTCGCGATGAACCCGCCGGGCCCGAACCCGCGGGCGGTCGTCACCGGCCAGATCGCGTCCCACCAGTCGAACGACTGACCGGGGCGGAGGACCGTGCCGTTGATGAGCTTCGCCGGGACCCAGATGTTCGCGCCGAAGTAGTTGCGCTCGCTGATCGGGAACCACGTCTGCCACGACCCGAGCAGGCTCATGACCGGGGCCTTCTTGGCGGCCTCGTCCGTGCCCAGCCTGGGTGCGATCGGCTTGGTCAGCACCTTCACGCGCGCCGGCGCGGCTCCGCCGGCCCGCCGCTGCAGCTCGGTGACGATGGCGGCGACGGTCGCGGGCCTGTCCAGCGCGCGGCCGGCGGAGCTGGCCACCACGCCGACGATCTTCCCCGACCGCGACACGAGGTACTCGGCCGACTTCGCGGGCTTCCTGACCGCCTTCGCCGTTCGCGAGAGGTTCGCGGGGATCAGGGACTCGTCGAGGACCGGGATCACCGTGCCGCCCGCCGCCGGGGCGAACCGGATCCAGGAGCGGACCTCGGACGCCTTGATGGTCCAGGTGTGGCCCTTCGTGGCGAGCCCGATCGCGCGCGCCATGCGGACCGCCTGGGTGCGCGCGTCGAACACGGCGGCGTCCTCGACGCGCGGCCGGACGACCGTCGTCTCGACCGGGATGATCGTCTCGGCGCCGGTCGCGGGGTCGCGCAGCGCCGTCGTCGCGGCGGCGATGACCGGCGCGGGATCGACGTCGCGGCCGCTGCGTGCCCGCTCGATGACGATGCCCTTGGGCGTCATGGTGATCGTGGCGCTCGTCGGGTAGCGGTGCAGCGCCTCCACGGCGTCGCCGACACGGGTCGCGAGCGCCGCCTCGTCG
>JAICUV010000384.1 GCA_025935655.1 Chloroflexota bacterium
CGCATCTCAGGCCGGCGCCTCGAGCTCCTGGGCCGGGTCGGCGGGGTAGGCGCGGCCGTGGTCCAGCGTGCGACGCCGGCGTGCTGCGGCCTGCTCGTCCTCGATCGACTCGACGAGCCAGGTTGCCGCGAGCAGGATGCCGGCGATCGCGAGCAGCAGGACGACGCCCTGGGGCGTGCTCAGGACCGCCACGGCGAAGCCGATGAATGGGATGGTCAGCGTCGTGCGGCCGATGACCGCCGAGGCCGGGACGAGCGCGGGGTCCACGGCCGGGTTGGCGTCGCCGCGCGTCTCGAGATACGGGCCGTCCGGCAGCGTGGCGAGCCGGGTCACGCGGTGGGTGAAGATCGCGCGGTCCGGCCCGACCCGGATGCTCACGACGTCGCCGGGGCGGAGCTGGTCCGTCCTGACGGGCACGTCGTACACGAGCGCGCCCATGGGGATCGTGGGCTCCATCGAGGCGCCGGCGACGACCAGGGTGGTGCCGCCCGTGAGGAGGGGCAGCGCACGGGTGAGGAGGATCGTGACCAGGACGGCGGCGATCAGCGCGAGCAGCAGACCGTCGAGCGTGCGCCGCAGCACACGAGTCGCGAGCGGTGCGTTCGGCATTGGAGGAGGCCTCCGGTGACGAGAATCCCCGGCGGACATGGGGCGCGGCCGCGAGCCGCCGCAGGCACTGGGCGACTCGCAGCCGGCGCTGGGGTGCTACGGGTTGTTGCTGGTCTGCTCGGCGTCGAAGGTGAACGTCGCCGTGGTGGCTGCGTTCTTGAAGCCGTTGCCGGAGCTCAGCGGGAACGACCAGGCGAAGCACAGGTTCTCGCTGGCGGCGGCCGCGAGGGTGCGGTCGCCTGCCTGTGCGCCCTGGGCGTTGCTGCCGAAGGCGGCGCTGCCGAGCGGGCCCGTCGCATACACCACGGCGCCGGGCGAGGCGCAGGTGCCCGCGTTGATCGTCAGCGTCAGCTGCGCGGCGAGGCCCTTCGTGTCCGCGTTGGTCGCGCTCGTGGAGAGCGCGTAGCGCAGGGCCCCGGTCCCGCTGTTGCTGACCGTGATGTCCTGCGAGCCGGAGGCTCCGGGGAGGATGCCCGACGCGCTGAACGCGGTGCTGGGCGAGACACCGAGGACGATCGTGCCGGTGCTCCACGCGCCGGTCGTCGCCTGGCTGTCCGTGAACACGGCGAGCGACATCGCCCCGGCTCCGAGGGTCGCCAGCGACGACGCGAGCAGCATGGCGACGAGCGCCCGGCGGCGCTTCTGGCGGCCGCGGGCGGCCGAATCGAGATCGAGCTTGTCCATGTGCGGGCACTCCCCTGCGCGTTCCGGCCGTGACGGTGCCGGACATCGCGGACGCACCGGCCGCTCCACCACTTCCCCGGTGACGCGGGGGACCCCTCAGTGGACGAGTCCACTCAGGTGGGGCGGCTGTGCGCTCGCGTTCGGTGCATCTCACATCACCTGACCCGGATGGGCTACGTGACTGGCGGGCCAGAACGGCCAGTACCTTCGTCCGCGACACGGTGCGCGCGAGCACCATCCGAACGGCGGTCGGCCGCCGACGAGCGCCCGCGCCGACGTGATCCCGGCGCCACCGAGCGGTGCGGGCCGACACCGCGAGGTGCGCCGCATCACCGCGTGCGGGTCAGGCGGTCCCGTTCCCCGAGACCACGACCAGGGCATCGACCGCGAGGGCGCCTGACGGGCCGGCGATGACCGGGTTGCAGTCGATCTCGACGATGGAGGGGTCGGCGACGAGCAGGTCCCCGATCGCGACGACGACGGCCGCGAGCGCCTCGAGGTCGACGCCGGGCCGTCCCCGGACGCCCCGCAGCAGCGATGCGCCACGGAGCGTCGCCAGCCGATCACGGACCTCGGCCGCCGTGACGGGCGCGAGGAGCACCGCCACGTCGTCCAGCACCTCGGCCAGGATCCCGCCGAGTCCCACGAGCACCGCCGGACCGAACACGGCGTCCCTCCGGCCACCCACGATCAACTCGACGCCGGGCGGGGCGATCGGCTCGACCAGGAGGCCACGCAGCGCGATGTCGGCGCGTGCCGCGGCGTCGCGGAGGTCGCGGACCGCCGCGCGGATCCCGGCCTCGTCCGAGAGCTCGAGGCGCACGCCGCCCGCCTCCGTCTTGTGCGCGAGGTCGCGGGCATCGAGCTTGAGCGCGACGGGACCCGCCCCGAG
>JAICUV010000354.1 GCA_025935655.1 Chloroflexota bacterium
CGATCACCAGTTCCCGGCGATCTCGGGAACGGCCGGCGGACCGGCGACGCCGGCCGCGAGCGCGGGATCGGCCCCGACGCCATGATCGAGGTCCAGCAGAGCCGGAAGGCCTATGGCGGTCGCGCGGTGCTCGAAGGCGTCGACCTGACCGTTCGACCTGGCGAGGTCGTGGCCCTCCTGGGACCGAACGGCGCCGGGAAGACGACGACCGTCGAGATCATCGAGGGCTACCGCGCGGCGGATGCGGGCACGGCGCGGGTGCTCGGCGAGGATCCTCGACGAGCAGGCCCCGCCCTGAAGGCACGGGTAGGGGTGATGCTGCAGGGCGGCGCCGGCCTGGAGCCCCGCGCGACGCCACGCGACCTGGTCCGCCTCTACGCGGCTTTCCACACGGGGGCGCGACGGCCAGACGAGCTCCTCGAGCAGGTTGGGCTCACGGCCGTCGCCTCGACCCGCGTGCGGCGTCTCTCCGGCGGCGAGCGGCAGCGGCTCTCGCTGGCCCTGGCCCTCGCTGGCGACCCCGAGGTGCTGCTGCTCGACGAGCCGACGGCCGGCATGGACCCGGCTGCGCGACGGGACACGCGGGCGCTCGTCGCGTCGCTCAAGGGCGAGGGGCGGACGATCCTCCTGACGACACACGATCTCGCGGACGTCGAGGTGCTCGCGGATCGGGTCGCGATCCTGCATCACGGTCGCATCGTGGCCAACGACACGCCCGAAGCGATCGCAACCGCGGGCGACCCGGCCCTGCGGTTCGGCCTGCACGCGCCCCCGGATCCGAGCGCGCTGGAGCGCCTGCGTGCCCGACTCGCGGCGGCACACCCGCCCGTCGGCGTGCATCCGATCGGCTCGGCGCGCGGGGGCGAGGCGGCCACATTCGTCGTGGAGCCCGGTCGCGCCTCCGCCGATCTCGTGCTCGAGCTGGCCCAGTGGGCCGCGCGCGAGGGCCTCCTGATCGAGGAGCTCCACGCCGGGGCAATGTCGTTGGAGGATCGCTACCTCGAGCTCACGGGCGACGCCGGCGTCGAGGACGTCGCATGAGCTCTCACGAGTCGCAGGCCGGCGTTCCGTCGCGCGCTCGACCAGCGCCGGCGATCTCCTCGATCGCGGCCCTCACTGCGCTGGAGCTGCGACTCGCGGCGCGGCGCAGCGAGAACATCCTCGTCACCCTGGTCATCCCGGTCGCCGTGCTGCTGTTCTTCGGCGGGTCGGGCGTCATCGCCCTGGCGGCCAACCCCGTGCCATCGCTCGTTCCGGGCACGATCGCGCTCGGAATCGTCGCTGCAGGCCTCGTGAACCTCGGGATCGCGACGGCGTTCGAGCGCCGCTACGGTGTCCTGAAGCGACTCGGCGCGGCTCCCCTGCCGCGCGGCGGGTTCCTGGCCGCGAAGCTCACGGCGGTCCTCGTCCTGGAAATGGTCCAGCTCATCGTGATCGTGGCGGCGGCGAAGCTGGCGTTCGGGTGGTCGCCCGGACCGGCATGGTCGCCGATCGTCGTCGTGGTCGCGGTCGCCCTCGGGACGGCCGCCTTCGTCAGCCTGGGCCTGCTCCTGGCAGGAACGCTGCGCGCGGAAGCGGTCCTCGCGCTTGCCAACGCGCTCTTCCTCGGATTGCTGATGGTCGGCGGGGTGGTCCTCCCGGTCGACCACCTCCCCACCTTCCTCCAGGGCTTCGCCACGCTGCTGCCGTCGTCGGCCCTCGCCGACGTGCTGCGCATCGGCCTCGATTCCGGGACGACCGCCACGGCCACCGACCTCGCCGTCGCGCTCCCCGTCCTCGCCGCGTGGGCGATCGGCGCCGCGGTCCTCGCGGCCCGCTTCTTCCGCTGGGACGACTGACCGGGCGACCGCGACGTCACCGCTTCCTCGACGGTCAGCGCGCCGCTAGCTCGCCGTGTCGATCTTCGTCAGCGTCATCCCCTCGGGTCCGAAGGTCGGGTCCCCGAGCCGCTTGCCGTTGGCCGCGAGCCGTCCGTTGAGCGCCGTGACGAAGGCCTGGATTCCCGTCGCGATCGACCGCGGCGCGAGGAACGGCAGCTTCGTCGTGTCGATCGCCAGCCGGCCGTCGACGACGGTCGCGTTCAGCGTCGCCGAGACCCAACCGGCCTTCACGGTGATGACCGCGGTCGACGGCGCCCTGCCGGCCACCACGGTGAGGTCCGGTCGAGCCGCGCCACCGAGCATGCCTCGCACGTTCGGTGGGATCTCGACCCACTCGACGGGGCCGTTCGCGATCGTCGCCCGATCGCCGGTGCATTCGATGAACGCGCGCAGGTCCGCGGGGAGGTTCGGCGGGAGCTCGTCCAGGAGCGACTGATCCGCCATCGAGGACCTCCGTTCGGGAAAAGAAGAACCCCGGGTGGTCGGGACCCGGGGTTCAGGATGACTTCGAGATTGGTTGCGGGGGAAGGATTCGAACCTCCGACCTTCGGGTTATGAGCCCGACGAGCTGCCGCTGCTCCACCCCGCGAAGGCCATTCACTATACGCGAAATCGCCCCCTCGGTCAAAGTCCGGGCCCAAGACACACGGTTCGCGCGGATGAGGCGGCACCAGGCCCTGCTCCGATCGTCGTCCTATCCTCCGCCGGTGCACGGCTACGCCCCCGATCGGCCCTGGGACCTCGATCCGGAGGTGACGTACGTGACGCACGGGACGTACGGCGCCTGCCCTCGACCCATCCTGGAGCTCCAGCGGGCGCTGGTCGCCGAGCTCGAGGCGAACCCGATCCGATTCCTCACCCGTGAGCTCGAGGCCC
>JAICUV010000324.1 GCA_025935655.1 Chloroflexota bacterium
ACCGGGCTCATCCGCGTCCGGCTGCGGTACGCCGGCGCCGTGGACGAGGAGCCGATCGCGATCCAGCCGGGTTCCACCGTCGCCGACGTCGCGGACCGGGTCCACCACGAGCTCGGTGCCCAGGCGGTGGGCGCGCGTGTCTGGGGCCCGTCGTCGCGGTTCGACGGCCAGCGCGTGGGCCGCGAGCACGCGCTCCTGGACGGGGACATCGTGGAGATCCTGCGGTGAGCGGACGGCGAGGACGGACAATGGCCGGGTGACCGACGCCGTCCCCCTCCGGGTCCTCGCCGCAGACTGCGCGCGCTGCGTCGGGCTGTGCTGCGTCGCGCCCGCGTTCGCCGCGTCGGCGGACTTCGCGCTCGACAAGCCGGCCGGCGACCCGTGCCCCAATCTCGAGGACGACAACCGGTGCGCGATCCACGCGAGGCTGCGGGAGTCCGGGTTCCCCGGGTGCGTCGTGTTCGACTGCTTCGGTGCCGGCCAGCGCGTCACCCAGGAGCTGCTGCCGGGCACGGACTGGCGCACCGGCGAGGCCGACGCGTCCGCGATGTTCGCCGCGTTCACCGTCGCGTGGCCGCTGCACGAGCTGCTGTGGCTCATCCGCGCGGCGATCGAGCTGGAGGCGGCGTGGCCGCTGCGTGGGGCCCTCGAGGCCGCGTACGCGGACACGGATGCGCTCGCGGCACGGGCGGCGCTCGGCACCACGACACCGGACGTCATGGCGCACCGTGCTCGGGTGAACGAGCTGCTGCGCGAGGCGAGTGCGCTCGCGCGGGCGCCGCACGCGGAGACGGCGCTGGACCGTCGCGGCGCGGACCTCATCGGGGCGGACCTGCGGTCGCTCGACCTGCGGGGCGCGGATCTTCGCGGGGCTGACCTCATCGGGGCCGACCTGCGGGGCGCCGACCTGTCGCTCGCCGATCTCACCGGCGCGGACCTGCGCGCTGCCGACGTCCGTGGCGCCGCGCTCGCCGACGCGCTGTTCGTCACGCCGTCCCAGCTCCGCGCGGCGCGCGGCGATGGACGGACCCGGATCCCCGACGGGATGGAACGCCCGCCACACTGGGGCTGAGCCCACGGCCGGGGTCGAGGCACTGGAGGCCCCGAGTCCAGGCGGAAGGACCCCGGCCGCCGTCCGGCGGCCGGGGTCTCGCGTGGTCCCATGGCGCTACATCAGCGGGATCGTCTCCGAGACGAGGACGACCGCGCCGCCCGCGAGCACCGGGCAGGCCCTGGACAGCGCCACCGCCGCATCGAGCGAGTCGGCCTTGATGACCGTGTAGCCGCTCGGGTTGGACGTGGCGTCCATCACCGACCCGTCGGGCGAGATCGCCTTCGCGTGCGAGATCGGGTTGCCCCCGTCGACGAGCGCGTCGCCGAGCGTCCCGAACCACGAGTTCCACGCGCCCATCGCGGCGTCCTGGGCCTCCTTGCCCTCGGGCATCGAACCGCCGTGGAACGTGAGCAGGTAGTTGGCCATGCCGTGCACCTCCGAGTGGCGCGACCCCGCGTCGACGCCGTCCGCGGACGGCTCGTGCCGCCCTGCACGATCACGACGAACGAACACGCGGCGGATCGACAGCGACCAGCAGGCGACATCCACGATCTGCAAGGCGCCCGAGACGCTGGCCCCCGGTTTCGCGATGGGCGCGGGCTTCCCGGGACGCGGAACCCGGCGTATCGTTGGGTCTGCCCGAAGGGGCCTCGAACATCTAGTGATCTGTTGTCGTTTACGGTTACAGAACAGCTAGTGATCTGGGTTCCTTCGGGCGTTTTGGTGTCCCGCGAGCGCGCGTCCGCTACCGTCTGCGTCGATGCGCGTCCCGTTGCTGCTCGTCGTCGTGGTCATGGTGGTCGCGGCGTGTGGCCCGAGCACCGCCTCGCCGACCCTCCGGCCCGAGTTCGCGTGGTCCCGGGCGGCCATCGAGCTGCCGTCCGACGTCGTGGATCTCGCGCCGGGCAGCTCCGGCGGCATGATCTGCTCCCCGTGTCACGCGGAGCAGGCGAGCCTCATGACGGGTGTCGCGTCGACCGCCGCCGGGCTGCTCGCCGTCGGGCTCCAGCTCCCTCCGTCCAGCCCGATCGCCTACCGCTCCGCCGATGGGCGCACGTGGTCGCCCGAGCCCGGCTTTCCGGCCGACGAGGACGCCGCGGCGCTGGCCGCCGCCGCCGACGCGGATCGCGAGATCGTCGTGGGGCGGCGCTCGACCGCGGGCGCCGCGTGGGTCAAGGCCGGCGGGGCAGCGTGGCGAGCGGCGCAGGGCGGACCCTCGCTCGAGCCGCCGCCGGGTGGAACCGCCGAGCTGCGCGCCGTGGCCACGTGGCGGGGACGGTTCATCGCGGCGGGAAGCCGGGACGCGGATGCCGACACGAGGTCGGCCGCCGCCTGGACCTCGCCAGACGGCCTCGCCTGGGACCCCGCGGCGCCAGGCCCGCCGTTCGAGGACGCGGCTGCATACGGGGTCGCGGCGTCGGACGACCGCGTCGTCATCGTCGGGGAGCGCACCGCGACCGAGCCCGCCCAGGCAGTCGCCTGGGTCTCCGACGACGGGACGACGTGGACCCGCGTCGAGTCGCCGGCCTTCGCGGACGGGACGATGCGCGCGGTCGCCTGGACCGGCACCGCGTTCGTCGCCGTCGGGTACGGCGTGGCGGACGATCGCGCGATGGCCTGGGTGTCGCCGGACGGCTCGACGTGGACCACCCAGCCGACGTCGCCGGCGCTCGAGAACCACGGCAAGGCGATCCGGCTGCTGGCCGTCGCGACCGGGAATGGCACGCTCCTCGGCGCGGGCTGGAAGTCCGACGCGGGCAACGGCTCCGGGGTCGTCTGGACGTCGGCGGACGGGACCTCGTGGGATCGGCTCCCCGACCAGGTGAGCATGTCCGGGGCCAGCCTGTCCGGCGCGACGCTCTCGGGCACGCTCCCCGTCGTGGTGGGCACGAGCGGCTACCCGGACAACGACCAGGCGAGCGCCTGGTACGAGTAGCCCTGCGGACGCGATGACCCCGCCCCGGCAAGCGGGGGCGGGGCCGGACGCGCGGCGGAGGAGCCCTAGTCGCGCGCGAGGAGCACGTTGCCCACGTACGGGTAGTACGGAGGCGAGACGTCGACGACGTCGTGGAAGCTGATCTCGCCGCTCGCGCCGGCGAACCCGCCCTCGCCCCGGATCACCGGGTGGTGGCAGCGGCCGTGGAGCTCGATGAAGTCTACCCACGGGCCGACGGTCTTGGCCGTGTACGTGTACGTCGTCCAGAACGTTCCGCACACCGAGCCCATGCAGCCCTCGAAGTGCTCGTCCCCCCAGGCGAGGAACATCGACTTGTCCGGGTCCGACCGGGTGTTGAACGTGTCGACCCACCAGCAGCCCTCC
>JAICUV010000052.1 GCA_025935655.1 Chloroflexota bacterium
ACAAGTTCACGTCGGTCCTGCACCTGCCACTGTTCGATTTCGGGAACATCTATCTGCAGCGGCAGCGCTCGTTCACGATCCCGTGCTACTTCGCGACCGGTTTCGGGGCATGCGGCTGATGCGGCGCCGCTCGACGCGCGATCGGGGACGGGGTCAGGCCTTGGCCGAGTTCGCCTTGGTCTTTCCGATCTTCGCGGTCGTACTGTTCGGGATCATCTCGCTCGGGTTGTGGGTCTTCTACCAGCAGCAGCTCACGAGCGCTGCGCGAGAAGCGGCCCGCTACGCCGCAATTCACAGCTCGAGCGCGCAGTGCCCCACCGTGTCGAAGATCGACCCGCAGGCACCGCCGACCACCTACTACCGATGCGACCGGCCCGAGGATGGCTGGCCGAACATGGTCCGCGCTGGCCGTTCGGCCATCTGGGGGATCAATCCCTCGTCCGTGTCGATCGTCGCGTGCTGGTCAGGGTTCCGCGACGTCGCGGGTAACGACGCACCTCCGGGCGCGCCCGGAGCGACCTATTCGCCGTGCACCATCAGCGGCGTTGTCGCCGAACAATCGGTCGGGTCGATCGGATGTCCGGTCACGGCTGCCGCGACCTCGGACACGGCGAGCGACGTCTCCTACGGCAATGGGACGACCTACGGGACGAGGGTGACGACCTACGCGTGCTTCAACTGGTCACCGCCCATGGCCGGGTTCCTATTGATCCCTTCGAACGTCACGATCCGCGCCGGCTTGACCGAGATCGTGCAGCGCCAGCAGTGAGGATGACGACCGTGACCCCCCGTACCGACGAACGTGGACAGGTGCTCGTGATCTTCGCGGGCGCCCTCGTCGTGCTGTTCGTGATCGCGTCGCTCGTCGTGGACCTGGGGTTCGCGTTCATGATCCGCCGCCAGGAGCAGAACGCGGCCGATCCCGGCGCAATCGCCGCCGCAAGGTACATCCACCCGTCTGCGACTGGCGCTGCGGACCCGACGGCGATGCGGCGAGCGGCCTGCTTCTACGCGCGCCAGAACGGGTTCTTCCAGTCCGCGACATCGAATGATGGCTGTGTCCCCGCGAACGATGCGAACGGCACGACGCTCACGGTCAACTACCCGCCCAGCCGGTCAGCCGGCCGCTACGCCGGCAACCCGGGGGCTGTGGAGGTGGTGATCAATCGCAACCACCGCACCTTCTTCGGCGGCCTGATCCCGCTGCCGACGATCCCCGTGACCTCCAGCGCTGTCGGAGCGTTCGACACCGGATCCTCGAACTCCAGCTCGCTCATCTCGCTTGATCCCACCTCGTGTTCCGCAGGAAAGATCCACGGCACCGGGACGATCGACATCCACCCGGTTCTCGGCGTCACGTCCGGAGGCTACGTCCAGGTCAACTCCTCGTGCTCGTCGGGGAGCACTGACGACGTCTGCGGCGCGAGCTCGGGCGGGCTCAAGATTGACAGCAACGCGTCGAACTTCACTGCGCCGATGACGTACGTCGTCGGGTCGTGCCAGGCGACGTCGGGGACGATCAACGGTGGGCTCGACGAGAACGCCGCGTACGTTGGGGACCCGCTCGCGGAGCTTCGGCCACCGCGGCTGGCGGACTACCCCCCCGGAAAGTGCTCGCCAACCGGCCCGGCGCTCGCCCCTGGCGATCGCGGCTGCCGGTTCAATTCGGCAGGGACGATCAACCTGCAGCCCGGTGTCTACTACGGCGGCTGGGCAATCGGCAACAATGTCACGCTCGTCCTCGCCCCGGGGATGTACATCTTCGCGGGTGGAGGCGTGACGCTGAATGCTGGCGGAACGATCACGTCCGTCGCCGGCGTGGGTGGTGCGCCGGCACCGGTCATGTTCTTCAACACCGACGACCCGAGCACAGGCACGGGCCAATCCAATGTCGACTTTGAGGCAACCGGGACCCTCGTCCTGCGCCCGATCTCCAGCGGGCCCTACAAGAACATCCTGATCTGGAACGACGGGAACGGCAGCAACCCCACGAGCTGGATCAAGCTCGGCGGGCAGTCCTCTCTGGACATCGCCGGGACGATCTACAACCCGAAAGGTCTGGTAACCCTCGAAGGTGGGTCAGGCGTGGGCTCCAGCAACACGGCTGCGATCCAGATCATCGCCTGGCAGTGGGACATCGGCGGCAACTCGACGCTCGACATGCCGTACGACCCGCAGGGGCTCTACCAGCTCCCGCAGAAGGGCCTCGTTCACTAGCCGATCACGTCCGGGTCTCGGGGATCCGGATCAGAGCAGCGTGAGCGGCTCCGGCGGTGGCTGGAGCCGCTCGACGAGCTCGGGGCCGTTGTTGCGGACGTTGTTCACCAGGGGCGGCACCGGGTAGGCGTCGAGCGCCCAGTCGTCGCTGGGCTCGAGCAGCGCACGCAGCTCGCCTGGCTGGACGGGGGCGGGGTCCAGCCAGCGCGCCCAGGCGTCGGGCGGGACGATCACCGGCATCCGGTCGTGGATCGAGGCCATGAACGTGTTGGGCCGGGTGGTGACGATCGTGAACGTCCGGTGCCACAGCCCGCTCTCAGGGTCCTGGCGGCCGGTCCACAGCCCGGCCAGGGCGAGGATGCCATCGGCCGGATCGTGGATGCGCATCGGCTGCCGTGTCGTCCCCTCGCGTAGCCACTCGTAGAACCCATCGACCGGCACGAGGCACCGGCGGCGCCGGAACGCGTCCCGGAACACCGCGTTCGTCGCGACGGTCTCGGCCCGGGCGTTGAACGTCCGTGAGGCGATCCGCGGGTCATCGGACCAGCCCGGGATCAGTCCCCATCGGTAGCGGACGACCGCGCGCCGGTCATCGCGCTGGACGACGACCGCGGCCTCGTCCGTGGGCGCCACGTTGTACCTCCCGCCGGGGTCGTCGGCGAGGTCCTCCGCCTCGAAGATCGCCGCGATCTCGCTCGTCGGGCGCTGCTGGGTGAACCGGCCGCACATCGGCCGAGTCTACCGGGACGCCCGGGACCATCGGCGCGGCACCGGTTCGGGCGGCCTCCTGTACAGTCGCCGCCGTGACCGATCCCACCTTCGATCTCGAACGGGTCCTCGCGTCCGAAGGCCCGCTCCCGCGTGAGACCGCGCTCGCCGCGCTCGACCGTGCCGCGCAGCTCGTGAGCGAGACCGACTTCCGCGACGCGGCGCGCCTGTACCAGCGCGTCATCGGCTTCGACGACCCGGCGATCACCGCAGCCGCCTACGTCGGCTTCGGCGAGGCGCTCTACCGCATGGACGAGGACGCGGCCGCGCTCCATGCGTGGGAGCAGGCGAGCCGGCTGCCCGAGAACCCGTCCACGTACCTCGCCTGGCGCAACGTCGCGGCGGGGAGGGTCCGGGCGCAGGACCTCCGGGGCGCGTTCGACGCCTACCGCGAGGCGGAACGCCGTGCGCCGGCGGCGGACAAGGCGGAGATCGCGACCCGCCTCGGCTGGTTGAGCAAGGAGCTCGGCGACACGAGCGCCGCGGGCAAGTACTTCGCCCGGGCGCGAGGCGACGCCGGGCTCTCGTTCACGATCGTGATCATCGCGGTGACGGTGATCGTCTCGATCCTGACCAACGTCCTGGGCCCGGTGGGGGAAGACCTGCTCAACCTCCTCGCGCTGGACAAGGTCGCGCTCGCGAACGGCGAGATCTGGCGCCTGTGGACCGCCGCGCTCGTGCACGCCCCGCTGACCCAGAACCCGCTCCACCTCCTGTTCAACATGTACGCGCTGTGGCTGGCCGGTCCGCTCGTCGAGCGGCTCTACGGCGGCTGGCGGTTCCTCGCCTTCTATCTCCTGTGCGCGGCGGGCGGATCGCTGGCGTCGTTCGCGTTCAGCGACTCGCGCTACAGCATCGGGGCCTCGGGCGCCGTGTTCGGCCTGTTCGCGATCCTGTTCGTCGTCCAGCGGGTCCACAAGCCGATCATGGACCGCCAGGCCCGGGCCTTCATGGGCCAGCTGGGCGGGCTGCTCGTGATCAACCTGATCTTCGGCGTCGTGGTGCCCGGCATCGACAACCTCGCCCACATGGGCGGGCTCGCCACCGGCGCCTGGCTGGGGTTCCTGTTCGGCCCGACACGGGCCCAGACGATGCGCTCCATGTGGACCCGCCCCTCGGCGACCGGCGCGCTGGTGCCGGTGTTCGGGAACGAGGCCACGAGGGCCATCAGGGTCGGGGGCCTGCTCGCGCTCGGCCTCGCGTTCCTCGCGCTGTGGGCCATCGGCGTCAGCGCCTGGAGCTGACCGGGACCGGCGAGCGTCTCAGGCGCCGATCTCGCCGAACACCACCTGCGGCCCGGGATCACCGGTCGCACCGCCCGCATCCTCGAGGGTGATCATCACGGCGTCCCCCGGCGCGAGCGCGACGCCGAGCGGGGCCACGAGCGCGCCGCTGCCGTCGAAGGCGACCGTCTGCAGCGGGTGGACGCCCGACGCGTCCGCGTGCCACAGCTGGTAGGCCTGCCCGGGGGCCGTCGCCGGCAGATCGCGCGCGACGATCCACGCGTCCCGGCTGCCGGGGACGAACACGACCGCGGCGTCCGCGGCCGGCGCGAGCGGCTCGGCATGGAGGGCGACCGTCCGGTGGGCGGGGTCGATCGCGGCAGCCATCACGCCGCCCTCGGCCGTGACCTGGTCGCGGAGCAGGGCGACCTGCGCCTGCGCGCGGTCGAGGTCGGACTGGATGGCCGCACCACGCGCACCCAGGCCCACCGCGACCACGGCGAGGGCGGCCGCCAGGCCGACGGCGGCGACGAACGGCCGTCGCGGGCCATGGGCCGTCGTGATGGGGATCGGCCGCGTCGGCGATGCGGACGGGGTGAGGACCGCCATGGGCCGATCGAACGCCCTGGGCCGTCCGGGCGCCGTCGATCGCTGGCGCTCCGCGTCGATCGCGAGGCGGATCCCGGCGAACAGGTCCGGCGGCGGGATCCGCTCCGGGACGATCAGGGCGAGGTCTGCGAGGACCAGCTCCAGCTCGTCCTCCGCGACCGCGCAGGCCGCACACCCCCGCCGGTGGTCGTCGTACGCCGCACGCTCGTCGGGCTCGAGGTCGTCGAGCACGGCCCCGGCCGCGAGCAGGAGCTCCGCTTCGTGGTGGATCACGGCTCGCGTCCCTGGACGAGCGCGTCCCCGGCCGGCAGCTCCGAGATCGAGTCGCCGAGGATGTCGCGCAACCGGAGGAGCGCGCTGCGGATCCGGGTCTTCGCGGTGCCCAGCGGGATCCCCAGCCGCTCGGAGACCTCGACGTGCGTCAGGCCCTGGAAGAACGCGAGCTCCAGGGACTCGCGCTGGGCGGGCGTCAGCTCGGCGATCGCGGCCCGGACGCGCTCCTGGCGGATGCGCACCCACGTCTCGTGGTCGACGTCGTCGGACGCCTCCTCGAACTCGAGGTCCACGTCGGCGGTGCGCTTGCGGACGTTGGCCTCGCGGCGGACGAGGTCGATCGCCTTGTGGCGCGCGAGGCTGAACAGCCACGGCGCGACGGCCCCCTTCGCGGGGTCGAACCGCCCGGCGTCCCGCCACAGCGCGATGAACACCTCCTGGACGACGTCCTGCGCGAACCGCTCGGCGCCGGTGACCTGGTAGGCGAGCGAGTACAGCGGACCGGAGTAGCGGGCGTAGAGCGCCTCGACCGCGCGTTCGTCGCGCTCGACGATGCGCGCGATCAGCGCCGCATCCTCCGCGCGCCGCAGCGCCCGCGCCTCGTCCGGCTCCCGCAAGCGATCCTCCGAGCTGCGCGGACGATCCGGGGTGGGCAGGGGGCGGATGGCGTCGCCGCCGATTTCGGTCGTCCGGGCGTCGCGATCATACCGAAGCGCGACGGGTCGGGCCGCGGGGGTCCGGCCGACGTCGAACCGTGCGGGAACGCTGAGCGCCGAGCCGACGAGGAGAGTGTCCATCGCCGCCAGTTCGGCCGTGCGGGCTCCATGGATGGGCGACGGCGGTATCGTCGCATCGTGTTTGCGATGCTCCATGGTCCGCTGCCGGGTGCCGGTGATGGCGAGACCGCGCTCCGCCAGGCGGTCGCCGCCCAGCTCGACGCGGGCCTCGAGCTCGTGACGGAGGCCGGCGCGCTGCTGCGGGACCGGGACGCGGCGATCCTCCGGGCGATCGAAGGCGGCGACACCGGGCCCGGCGGGCTCGCCGTCCGGACGTGGCGGGCGACCGCCGAGGCGGTGCGCGCGGTCGGCGGGTCGGGCACATCCGCGGCCGTCGCCGCGACGATCACGGGGCCGTACACGCTGGCCCGACGGACGGCGTCCGGCGATGGAGCGATGCTGGGATCACGGTTGCAGGGGGAGCTCGTGGCGCTGGCCGCTGCCGGCTGCCAGCTCGTCGTCGTGGACGAGCCCGATGCGGCCACGATCGGGACGGATGACGTCCTGCGTGATCGCTTCCGTGCCGCCCAGCGCGCGCTGCTCCCCGGCGATCCGCCGCTCCACGCGATGCTGGCGATCACGGGTGGTTCCGCCTGGGACGCCGGGCCCGAGACGATCCTCGAGGCGCCGTACGCCTCCTATCTGCTGGACCTCCTGGCGGGCCCCGACAACTGGGATCTCGCGCGGGCCGTTCCCGGCGATCGGGGCATCGTCTGCGCGGCGCTCCGGGTGCCGTCGGCCGAGGACCAGGCGCCGGTGCTCGTGTGGGCCGCGCAGTACGCGGCGTCGATGCGCGCCCGTGGGCTGGGGCGGGTGGGCCTCGCGAACGCGTCGTCGCTCGGGGGCCTGTCGATCGAGGATGCGGCCGCGGCCCTCGCGGCCCTCGGCAGGGCGGCGATGCTCGCGGCGATGGAGCCCGAGGAGGCGATCGCTGCAGGCCTCGACCGGCGGACGTTCGCCCAACCGCCGGGCCGCGGGGCGCGGCGCCAGGGGATGGTCCCCCGCGGCTGAGCGTCTGGCACGCCACGGCGGCCGCCGGCCGGTAGCGCCGCCGGCTCGGCATCAGTGGAGGAGGCCTCCCTGAGTGTCGTGCACCACGGCCGGGCCGCTACCTCGGCGGTACGCTTCACGGCATCCCGCCCCGTCGCCCGCACCCCGAGGACCCCGAACGTGAGCACATCCCTGTGGCACGGCTTCGCCGACATGCACGTCGTCAAGGACGCGGAGCTCGTGCTCCGCGAGGGCGAGGGGGTGTGGGTCACCGACGTCGAGGGGCGGCGCTACCTCGATTCGACCGCGTCGCTCTGGTACTGCAACGTCGGCTACGGCCGCGGCGCGATCGCGGACGCGGTGGCGGAGCAGCTGCGGCGGCTCGCCGCGTACTCCTCGTTCGGTCCGTACACCTCGGAGCCGACCGTCCAGCTCGCGGCGCGGATCGCGGCGATGGCCCCGATGCCCGATGCCGCGGTCTTCTTCGCGTCGGGTGGGTCCGAGGCGATCGAGACCGCGGGCAAGCTCGCGCGGCGGTACTGGGACGTGCTTGGCCAGCCCGAGAAGCAGCTGCTCGTCTCGCGCGAGCACAGCTACCACGGCATGGCGGCGCTCGGTACCTCGCTCGCGGGCATCCCGCTCAACAAGGCGGGCTACGGGACGCTCGTCGAGGGAATCGTGACGGTGGGCGCGCACGACCTGGATGCCGTGGAGACGCTGTTCGCCGCGCGGGCGCCGGAGATCGCCGCGTTCGTCGCCGAACCGGTCATCGGCGCCGGCGGTGTGATCCCGCCCCAGGACGGCTACTTCGCGGGCCTCCAGCAGCTGTGCCGCCAGTTCGACGTGCTCCTCGTGGCCGACGAGGTCATCACGGGCTTCGGCCGCACCGGCGCCTGGTGGGGGAGCGAGCGCTACGGGATCCGGCCCGACCTGATCACGTTCGCGAAGGGCGTCACGTCGGGCTACGTGCCGCTCGGCGGCGTGATCGCCGGGCCGCGCGTGCGCGCGCCCTTCTGGGACGACCCGTTGCCGGGCGCGATCTTCCGCCACGGCTACACGTACTCCGGGCATGCGGCCGCCTGCGCCGCCGCGATGGCCAACCTCGACATCCTCGAGAGCGAGGACCTCGTCGCGCGCGTCCGGACCCTCGAGCCGGTGCTCGCGACGGCGCTGGGTGCGCTCGCGTCGTCGCCGCTCGTGGGGGAGGTGCGGACCGTCGGGCTCACGGGCGCCGTGGAGCTCTCTGCCGAGGCCCGGGCCGCGAACCCGGGCGCGCTCGAGGCCGTGGTCGCCGCGGCCCGCCGCCACGGCATCCTCACCCGCTCGATCCGCGGGGTTGCGATCCAGGTCTCGCCCGCGTTCGTCATCACCGAGGACGAGATCACGCTGCTCGCGGAGGGCCTCGGAGCGGCGCTCCGCGAGGTCGCCTCCTGAGCCGTTCCGCGGCGTCGGCATAGTCCGGTACGCGGCGGCCGACCGTCGGCCCGACAACGGGGTTCGTCGGAGCCACTGCTCGCGTCGGTCGAGCGGATTCACTGTCGCGATGGTGGGCATCGGCAGGGGCCGCCGCGCTCGAGCCAGCCCGTCATCGCGACCGGGTGGCCCGGGAAGGTCGCCTGCAGCAACGCCCGGTTGTCTGTGAGACGACTGGCGACGGACGTGGCATCGAGGCCGATGACGAGGGTCGCGACGCGCCTCGGTCGCCAGCCGAGCGTGTCGAAGACCTGCCCGGCGACGGCCGTGTACACCGCGATTTGCCGCTGCAGGCCACCGACGTCGGGGATGTCGCCCTTGATCTCGCTGATCAGCCCGTCCGCACCGCGGACCGCAACCAGGTCCAGCCACCCGCGTGGCGCAGGGCGCCCGAAGGGCACCTCCGTCCGGACGGTCCACCCGAGGCGCTCGAGCCGGCGCATCGCGTAGCCCGCCAGCCTTGCGTGCACCGGATCGCGCTGCCGTCGCCGGTCATCGAAGGCCCGGTCCTCGATCTCGATCGAGCCACGCAGCCCGAGCGCAGCGAGGATGCGGCTGACCACGACGATGTCCGGTTCGGTGCGCCGCGCAAGCTCGAGTCGTGCGACCTGCGACTGCGACGTGCGGGCGCGATCCGCGAGCTCGGCCTGCGTCCATCCCGCCAGCGCGCGCGCTTCCTTGATCAGTCTCCCCAGCGCGGTGGGGAGCAGGGGGTCGTCGAGACGCAGCGTCCTGTGCACGACACGGTTGTACGCCGGGCGCCTTGGCTGCCACGTATCCGCGTCCGCAAGTCACCTGGGACTCGCCAGCGACTGAGGCGTGCGGCGCTGCGTCGTCAAACCCGACCTTCGCGACGCGATCGTACGGGGCCCTGTGCAACGCAAGTCTGACGTGACTCGGGGGGAGGGCTGGGCGGGACTCGGGGGAAGGAATCGGGCGGAGCACTCGGGGGGACGTGGGGGACTCGGGGGGTGAGGACGCACGGGCCCGGCCCCGGTGACCTCGGAGCCGCGCCTGTCGCAACCGTGCGGAAACCGGGTTGCAGCGAGCGCGCCGCGATGCCACCATCCGCACACCGCGGACCCGATGCGCGGCCGCCGCCAGGTCGTCCGAGCCCGGGCAGCCTTGGCAACCCGCGGAGCCGCGGGCATTCCCACCCCACGGACCGGCCGTCGCGCCGGTGAGGGACATCGAGCACACCACCCATCCCAGACCCCGGTCGGGAGATCGGGGCGACACCGATGATCGGTGGAAGGAGGTCGTCCTGGTGGCCGAGCTGCATGTCGCGCTCGAGGTGAACGGGGAGCCGAGGGAGGTGGACGTCGAGCCGCGACGCCTCCTCGTCGAGCTCCTCCGGGAGGACCTCAACCTCACGGGAACCCACGTCGGCTGCGACACGAGCCAGTGCGGCGCGTGCACGGTCCACGTGGACGGCAGGGCGGTGAAGAGCTGCACGATGCTCGCCGGCCAGGCCGACGGCACCAGCGTCACCACGATCGAGGGCCTGAGCGACGGGATCAACCTCCACCCGCTCCAGCAGGGCTTCTGGGAGAAGCACGGCCTCCAGTGCGGGTTCTGCACCCCCGGGATGATCATGGCCGCGGCCGACCTCCTGCGGCGCGACCATGACCCCAGCGACACCGAGATCAGGCACGCGATCGAGGGCAACATCTGCCGCTGCACCGGCTACCACAACATCGTGCTCGCGGTCCGCGAGGCGGCCCGCATCATGCGTGACGGGGCAACGCCCGCCGCGACGGCCTGAGGAGGATCGACGTGGTCGCAGACGTCCTCGGCGCCCCGGTCAAGCGGGTCGAAGACCCCAAGTTCATCACCGGCAAGGGCCGCTACCTCGACGACATCAAGCTCCCCGGGATGGCTCACATCGCCATCCTGCGCAGCCCCTACGCGCACGCCAACATCCGCTCGATCGACACGAGCGCGGCCGCGACGGCGCCCGGCGTCATCGCGGTCATCACGGGCGCGGACATCCCCTACAACGCGCTCCCGATGGCCTGGCCCGCGGGTGGCTCCTCGGGCGTCCAGAACAACGTCAGCACGCCCAACGTCCTGGCCAGGGACGCGGTCAAGTGGACGGGCGAGGGCGTGGCCGCGGTCGTCGCCGAGACACCCGCCCAGGCGCAGGACGCCCTCGAGCTGATCACGGTCGACTGGGAGCCGCTGCCCGCGGTCGTCGACGCCGAGAAGGCGACCCAGCCGGGCGCGCCGCAGCTCCACGAGAACGCGCCCAACAACGTCGTGTTCGAGTGGAACGTGGGCGACAAGGCGGGCACGGACGCCGCCTTCGAGCACGCCGAGGTCGTGCTCCACCAGCGGCTGGTGAACAACCGTCTCGTCCCGAACCCGATGGAGGTGCGGGGCGACATCGGCCTGTACAACCCGGGCACGGACGAGTACACGATCTGGATGTCCAGCCAGACGCCGCACATCCAGCGGCTGCTGCTGACCGCCTTCGTGACCGGGATCCCGGAGCACAAGGTCCGGGTCATCAGCCCGGACGTCGGCGGCGCGTTCGGCTCCAAGATCTTCTGCTACGCGGACATGGCGCTCGTGATGTTCGCGAGCAAGCTCGTGGGCGGCCGGCCGGTCAAGTGGGTGGAGAGCCGGCGCGAGAGCTTCGGCAGCACCATCCACGGCCGGGACCACATCACGTACGTGGACATCGCCGCCAACAAGCGGGGCGAGGTCCAGGGCCTGCGCGTCAAGACGTTCGCCAACCTGGGCGGCCGCCTGTCGACGATCGGCCCGGGCATCCCCACGACGCTCTACGCCCGGATCCTGTCCGGCCCGTACAAGCTGCCCAACGTCTACGCCGAGGTGACCGGCGTGTACACGAACACGACGTTCGTGGACGCCTACCGCGGCGCGGGCCGCCCGGAGGCGACCTACGTCATCGAACGCTCCATGGACCTCGTCGCGGACGAGCTGGGGATCGACCCGGCGGAGGTCCGCCGGCGCAACTTCCTGCCGCCCGACAGCTTCCCGTACGACAACCCGTCCGGGCTGCTCACCGCGGTCAACGGCTCCAAGCTGTACATCGACTCCGGCAACTACGAGCCGGCGATGGACAAGGCGCTCGCGATGGCGGGCTACGGCGACCTCGCCGCGAAGAAGGCCGAGGCCAAGGGCCGCGGCAAGCTCCTCGGCCTCGGACTCTCGACGTACATCGAGGTCTGCGGCGTCGCGCCCTCCAAGTGGATCGGCGCCGTCGGCGAGGGCTGGGGCGCCGCGATGTGGGAGTCGTCCAACATCCGCGTCCACCTGACCGGCAAGGTCGTCGTGACGATGGGCACCCAGAGCCACGGCCAGGGCCACGAGACGACGTACGCGCAGATCATCAGCCACGAGCTGGGCGTGCCGATGGAGGACATCGTCGTCCAGCACTCGGACACCCAGGGCACGCCGTTCGGGTACGGCTCGTACGGCTCCCGGACGTCCAACGTGGGCACGGGCGCCGCCCTCAAGGCGGCGGCCAAGATCCGCGAGAAGGCGAGGCGCTACGCGGCGCACATGCTCGAGGCCAACCCGGAGGACATCGAGGTCGACGGCGCCCAGTACCGGGTCAAGGGCTCGCCGGACAAGGTGAAGACCATCCAGGAGATCGCGTTCGCGCTCGACCTGGCGTTCGACACCCCCGAGGGCATGGAGCCGTACCTCGACGAGACCGCCTACCACGACACCCCGAACTGCACGTTCCCGTTCGGCACCCACATCGCGATCGTGGAGATCGACGAGGAGACCGGCCACGTGGACCTCGTCCGCTACGTGGCGGTCGACGACGTGGGCAAGAAGATCAACCCGATGATCGTGGACGGCCAGCTCCACGGCGGCATCGCGCAGGGCGTCGGCCAGGCACTGTGGGAGAACGCGGTCTACGGCGAGGACGGACAGCTGCTGTCCGGGTCGCTGCTCGACTACGCGCTGCCGCGCGCGTCGTGGCTGCCGGCGTTCGAGCTGGACGAGACCGTGACCCCGAGCCCGGTCAACCCGCTCGGCGTCAAGGGGGTCGGCGAGGCCGGCTGCATCGCAAGCACGGCGGCGGTGGCCAACGCGGTCATCGACGCGCTGAGCCCGCTCGGCATCCGCCACCTCGACATGCCGTACACCGCACAGAAGGTCTGGGGCGCCATCCAGGGCGCGAAGGGAGGCCGGGCATGAGCATCCCGTCGTCGTTCGCGTACGCGCGGGCGGGCAGCGTCGAGGAGGCGCTGCGCATCCTGGCCTCGGACGACGGGGCGAAGGTCATCGCGGGCGGCCAGAGCCTGCTGCCGCTGATGAAGCTGCGCCTCGCATCCGCGGAGACGCTCGTGGACATCGGTCGGCTCGGCGAGCTCAAGGGGATCAGCAAGCTCGAGGACGGACGGCTGTCCATCGGCGCGCTGACCACCTACGCGGAGCTCATGGACTCGCCGGCCATCCACTACGGCGTCTTCCGGGACGCGCTCCCGTCGATCGGCGACGTCCAGGTCCGCAACCGCGGGACCGTGGGCGGGGCGGTCGCCCACGCCGACCCGGCCTCGGACCTGCCCGCGGCGCTCCTGGCGCTCGGCGCGGAGCTCGTGCTGCAGTCGGCGTCCGGCACCCGGACGGTCCCGGCGGACGGCTTCTTCGAGGGCCCGTTCCAGACCGGCGCGCGCCACGACGAGCTGCTCACCCCGGTGATCCTGCCCGCCCCGCGGGACAACGCCGGCTCGGCGTACGTCTCGCTCGAGCAGCCGGCGTCGGGGTACGCGCTCGTCGGGGTGGCCGCGGTCCTGATCCTGGGAGCCGGCGATGTCGTGGAGTACGCCGGGATCGGGATCACCGGCGTGTCCGAGCACCCGTACCGCGCGAGCGAGGTCGAGGCCGCCCTCGTGGGCACGAACGCGTCGGCGGACGTGATCGCGTCCGCGGCGGCCAACGCCGTCGCCGGCCGGCCGGTGAACTCGGACATCCACGCGAACGGCGAGTACCGGGCCGCGATGGCGGTCGTGTACACGCGCCGAGCGATCGCGGCGGCGCTGGCCCGGCTGGCCTGACGTCAGCGGCGCGGACAGGCGGGTGCGGCTCGAGCGGATCGTCCCGGGCACCCGCCCGCCCGGCGCCCTCGCCGGCGCCGTCCTCACCCGCGACCTGTCGGTCGCGGGCACCCGCTGGGCGAAGGGTCGGCGGCTGTCCGCCGCCGACCTGGAGGCCGTCGCCGGGATCCCGGACGGGCGGCCGATCACGGTCCTCGTCATGGAGGCGGGCGACGTCCACGAGGACGAGGCCGGTCGCCGGCTCGCGCTGGCCGTGACGGCCGGTGATCCCGCGGCGGCAGGCCTCGTCGAGCGGGGCCCGTCCGAGTCGCGGATCAACCTCCACGCGGCTGCGGCAGGCGTGGTGGCGATCCGCGTCCCGGTCGTGGAGCGGCTCAACCGGGTGGATCCGCTCGAGGTGTTCACGGTCCTCGACGGCCAGGTCGTCGGCGAGGGCGATCTCGTGGCGAGCGTCAAGGTGGGCCCGCACGTGGTCGCCGGGACGACCCTCGAGGCGGGCGAGGTGATCGCGGCCCGCGCCCCGGGCCCGGTGGTGCGCGTCCGTCCGTTCCGGCCCGTCCGGCTCGCGGTCCTGGTGAAGGAGCACGTGACGGGCACCGCGCGCGAGCGGTTCGAGGCGTCGGTGCGCGCCAAGGCCGCCGGGCTCGGGGCGACGCTCATGGGCGTCGGCTACGTCCGCGACGACCCCGACGCCGTCGCCGCCGCGCTGCGGGCCGTCACGCGTGGGCGTGACGCAGCGGGGATCGTGCTGACGGCAGGCGGCGCCTCCACGGACCCCGCCGACGCGTTCTACGTGGCGGTGGAGCGGCTGGGTGGACGGGTCGTGCGCCACGGCGTGCCCTCGCACCCGGGCTCGATGCTCTGGCTCGGCCGCATCGGGCGGGCCGCGATCGTCGGGCTGCCCAGCTGCGGCGCGTTCTCCAAGGCGACCGCGGCCGACCTCCTGCTGCCGCGACTGGTGGCGGGCGAGCCGGCCACGGCGGCCACGGTCGCGAAGCTCGGGCACGGCGGGATCCTCACCCGCAGCCAGCGGTTCCGGTTCCCGGCGTATGCTCGGGACCTCGATGCACCCGACGGCTGACCGCGCCCCCGAGACCCTGCCCGCCGACGTCCCAGCTCGCTGGCCGTCCGCCGCGCCCGAGTGCCCGCCGACGTCCCTCGTGGGTCGCGACGACTCGCTGGCCGAGCTGCGCCGGCTGGTCCGAGACCGACGGACGCCGTTCCTCACCCTCGCCGGCGTCGGCGGCGTGGGCAAGAGCCGCCTCGCCGCGGAGCTCGCCGCGCGCGACCTCGGGGCGTGGGACGGGCGGGTCGCGTTCGTGCCGCTCGACGGCGTCAGCGACCCGTCGCTCGTCCTGCCGGCGATCGCGGGCGCGATCGGGGTCTCCGAGGAGCCGGGCCGCTCGCTGCTCGACTCGCTCACCGACGAGCTGGGCCGCGCGCCCACGCTCCTCGTCCTCGACACGGTGGAGCACGTCCGCGCAGCCGCCCCGATGCTCGCCGACCTCCAGGAGCGGACGGCCGGCCTGTCGGTCATCGCGACGAGCCGGCTCGCCCTGCGCATCCCGCGCGAGCGGGTCGTGTGGCTGGAGCCGCTCCCGGTGCCCGCGGCGGGCGAGCAGGACGCCGAGGCGATCCGCGACAACCCGGCAGCGATCCTGTTCATGCAGCGCGCCGTGGTCGTGCGGCCGGAGCTCGAGGCGACGCCCGCGAACCTCGCCCTCGTGGCGTCGATCTGCCGCCGCCTCGACGGCATCCCGCTCGCCATCGAGCTGTCCGCGGCCGCCCTGCGCGTCCTCGCGCCGCACCAGCTCCTCGACCAGCTCGCGGAGCGCGTCGCGGAGACCGGCAGCGAGCTCACCGCGGAGGACGGCGTCCCGGCCCGCCAGCGGAGCCTGCGCGCCGCGATGGACTGGAGCCTCGGCCTGCTGCCGGAGCCCGTCCGCCGCCTCCACCGGCGGGTCGCCGTGATCGCCGGGCCGTTCGCACCGTCGACCGCCATCTCGATCCTGGAACGGGGCGAGCGCCGGGGGATCGCGCCCCTCGGCATCGACGTGGCCGACGCGCTGCGCCAGCTCGTCGACGCCTCGCTCCTGCGCACGGCGGCGACGACGGGCGAGTTCGAGATGCTGTCCACCGTCCGCGCCGACGCCCTCGACCGGCTCGCCCAGAGCGGCGAGGCGGTCGCGATGCGCTGGGCGCACGCGTACGAGGTCCTGGCCCTGGCGGAGGCGGCCGAGAAGGACTTCCCGACCGACCGCGAGATCGAGGCCCTCGATCGGCTGGACACGGCGCACGACGACATCCGCGAGGCGCTCGAGTGGGCGACCCGGGAGGGCGACGGCACGTTCGCGCTCCGCCTGGCCGGCGCGCTGGCCGAGTTCTGGCGGACCCGCGGACACCACACGGAGGGCCGGCTGCGGCTCGCGGCCGCCCTCGCGATCGGCGACGTGGCGCCGTCGCAGTTGCGTCGCTAGGCGCTCGGCGGGGCGGGGCTGCTCGCCTCCTAGCAGGTCGACTACGCCCTCGCGGAGTCGTACCTGCGCGAGGCCCTGGCCGTCGCGGAGCAGGACGACGAC